>CAZFHF010000060.1:0-9127 GCA_964518655.1 uncultured Bacteroidales bacterium
GAGTAACACTTGGAAGGTTGACAGAGATTTTTGGAGATAGTTTTGTCGAAACTGACTTATTGTTACGTGCACTGAGATTCTCAGAAAAGTCAGAAAAAATTCTTTCTGATATCGATGAAAAGCAGTTAGCTGCATTAAAATCATTCTGCAGTGGAATAAACCAGTACATGAATGCAAACAGTAAAAAACTTCCGTTTGAGTTCAAACTGCTGGGATACAAACCTCAACCATGGGAATCTTTGCATACCATGAATCTTATTGGCTATATGGCATGGGACTTAAAAGCAGGATGGAATGAACTTATCCTTGAAGATATAAGAACAGAAATAGACTCAGCAAGATATAAGGAATTACTGCCTGATTATTCAAATTACAAATCAGTGGTTTATCCGGAATATAATGCCCAACTGGCAATTGCAGATATCAAATCAAAATTGTATTTGATGGCTGAACAGTTAGAGACTCTGGGTGCTGACGTCTTCAGCGGAAGCAACAACTGGGCTATATCAGGGGAAAAAAGCATCACCGAAATGCCTATACTTGCAAATGACATGCATCTTGGATTTGGCATACCAGGAATATGGTACCAGATGCACCAGGTGGTTGAAAATGAACTAAATGCTACAGGACTGATATTACCGGGTGCACCGTTTATTATTTGTGGACATAATGAACATATCGCATGGGGTTTTACAAATACATATGTTGATAATCTTGATTTCTACCTCGAAAAGATCAGTCCCGAAGATTCAAATAAATATGAATTCAATGGTGAATGGAAAAATATTTTTACCAGGAAAGAAATTATAAAAGCTAAAAAAGGTAAAGAGATTATCAGAGAAATCAGCTTCACCGATCATGGACCGGTTATCTCAGGATTTAAAGGAATAGATGATAAAGTTGTAACTATGCACTGGGTGGGCGATGAACCCAGTAATGAGATACGTACTGTTTATTTACTTAACCGTGCTTCAAACCGGGAAGAATTTATAGATGCATTAAATACATTTAAGTCAGTTAGCCAGAATGTGGTATATGCTGATGTGAATGGTAATATTGGCCTTTACTGTGCAGCAGGCGTACCATTGCGTAAAAGGACAGGAGTGTTTCCGTTATTGCCCGGATGGACTGATGAATACAATTGGCAAGGGATGCTGGATTTTGATAAACTGCCCTATAGTTTTAATCCTGAAAGCGGATTTGTATGTTCGGCAAACAATAAAACAGTCGGTGCAGACTATCCCTACCATATTGGCAGCTGGTATGCATTACCACACAGAATGGACAGAATTAAGGAAGTACTCTCCTCCGGAGAAAAACTCTCTGTTGAAGATTTTAAAATGCTCCAGCTGGACCAGAAATCAAAACTTGCTGAGAAACATCTGCCAATGCTTGTCAATGCTTTAAATGACGATAATGAAAAATCCGGACCTGAAGAAGAATGTTTTGAATTATTAAAAAAATGGGATTGCTCATATAACAAAGAGAACATCGCTCCTACTATATTCGAAACATATTATGAAATGCTCATGAAAAATATATTCTCTGATGAGCTGGAAGACGAATTATATAAAAGGTTTCTACGGGCAAGAAATATTATGGATCATGTTATTTACAGAATTGCAGATAGCAAAAAATCAGAATGGCTGGATGATATAAATACAGCAGATACGGTTGAATCTTTTAATGATATTGCCGAAAGAAGTTTTAATGATGCTGTTTCATATCTGCATAATAAATATGGAGACGATATAGAATTGTGGAAATGGGGTAATATTCATAAGTTGACTCTTGAGCATCCCCTGGCAAAAGTCAATTTAATAAATAAAATATTCAGGTTAAACAGAGGCCCATTCAGTGTTGGAGGAAGTTTTCATACTGTATCGCCGTATACTTATCCTATGGGAATGCCCGATAAGGTATACCATGGAGCTTCACACAGACATATTTATACACCGAACAACTGGGATAATTCACTTTCAATAATACCTACAGGTAATTCCGGTATACCTGCAAGCGATAATTATTGTGACCAGACTGAAATGTACATAAAAGGTGAATATCATGAAGATTATTTTTCTGAAGAGCTGGTAAAAAAGAATATGAAGCATAAAATGTCATTTATCCCCGGGGATTAAGGTTATTTGTCTTTGTGAAATGTCCCTCTGTATGCAAAGCGGATGCACCTGACATGAGATTTAAGTGCCGGTTTATCCACTGACTCTCCGTTAGATATTTACAGGCATAAGTATTAATCCTTATTTATCACATAGGGTAATGTGAAACGGAAACGGGCTCCTTTTTCATAACTGTCATCATACCATATCTTGCCGCCCAGATTCTCAATTATTCCTTTGGAGATTGATAATCCCAGCCCTGCTCCCTTGTATTTTCTCTCCAGTCCTTCTTCACCCTGTGCGAATCTTACAAATAATTTTTTCTTTTGTTCATCACTTATTCCTATCCCGCTATCTTCAATAAAAAATTTTAATTCCGAATTTTCTAAAGTATATCCAAAGGATATATAACCTTTGTTAGTAAATTTCACGGCATTATCAATAAGATTACTTAATACCTGCTTTAACCGGCCAGGATCACTCATAACCTTATCATCTTTGTCATTGAAAGCCTTTTTAATTGATAATTTAATATAGTCTTTATTAATGTTCTTTTTAAATAGCTGAAAATAATCAAATACTTCAGTCAGTATTTTATTTAAGTTAAATTCTGTGATGTTTGTTCTTAGCTGGTTTGATTCAATCATTGATATATCAAGAATATCATCAACCAATTTAAGTAATTGATTTCCGTTTGTTTGTATTATATCGATATATCTTTTTCTTTTATCATTTGTCAGATCATCCCTCTTTAATAAATCACTAAATCCAATTATACCATTTAAGGGTGTGCGTATTTCATGAGAAGTATTAGCAAGGAAAGCAGTTTTAAGGCGATCAGATTCTTCGGCTTTCTCTTTTGCCCTTGTAAGATTTCTTTCATACAACTTAAGCTCAGAGATATCGGAATCAATAGCTATCAGTTTATTTAACCTGTCTTGCTCAGCAACATACGGAGTAAGGGTTGTTTGAAGCCATATTTCCTTTTTCTTTTTCGTTTTAAGACTGTTTTCAAAAAAAACAGGTTGCGTATGTTTTATGCAAAAATCCACCAACTCCTTAATATTATCATGACTTATCACATCTTTAATATTATTATTCCCGCTGTTTATCAGTTCTTCCAGTGTAACATCATAAAGCCTTTCAAAACCTGTATTGCACCATTCAATATTTCCGTTGCTGTCATAAATTGCCACACTGTTATCGGTTTCGCTTGCAACCATTGAGAGTTTTTCAAGTTCAACATTTATCTTAACCAGTGCATTTTTCTGTTTGCTTACCTGTTCACTCCTTTCTTTAATAATATGCTGATAATTTTCCTGGTTTATCCTGAATCGCTCCAGCAGGGCTAATGTTAAAAGAGCACCTTCAATACCCAGGCCTATCCTCAAAGCATTGTCAATAAAGAAACCTGAAGAAAATATCCCAAGGTCCCTGAACTGGTAAAGCAATAAAGCTAAAGACATAATTATAAAGGCGCTGAGAAAATATTTTGAGGGTACATATTCTTTGTTAAGATAGATTATAGAGAATACGATAATGATAATATTCACCAGATAAAATAAAACCGGCAGTCCTACAACTGAAATCAATAAATACGGGTATCCGAAAAAATAAAAGGCAGCAAGCAGGATCGTAATTATCTGCAACGACCTGAATAATTTGTGCAGTATCCTTCTTTTCTTATGGGTATCCAGGAAGATTTGTGAAAATGACAACAGAAAGAATGCGGAAAGCGCCGGTGTTATAATTTTTATTGATGAACAATACTCTCCTAACCAGTTACTCGTGAGCTGGCAAAAATAACCGTCAATTTCAAAAATCAGTAAACTTGTAAAAAAGATATATAAAGTATAAAACAGATTTATTCTGTCTTTTGAAACCCTGTAATAATATAAATGAAAGAAAATAAAGAATATAAATAAGCCATACATTATCCCTATAAAGAATTGCTCCCTGCTGTCACTCTCAACAAAATGTTCCTTACGGATCATTTTTAAAGGAATGAAATTCGCATCTCCGTCATTATATGATTTAATATAAAATGTATAATTCTTTCCGGGTTCCAAATTCAGGTTAAAGAGGTAGTCCTTATGGTCAACCTCCCTTGTTGCTGTTCTGCTTGTCTCGCCTGTTAACACCTGCCTTTCGAGCCTGGAATCAACCAGCTCATAAAACTCAACAATGTTAAGATCAGGATTTCTGACACTTAAAATATAATATAACGGTTCAGAAGAAACATTTTTTATTGAGAATTTTATCCATATTCCTGAAGTTGTCAATCCGTAATTAAGACTTGGATTCTGGTTTTTCTTAAAAGTAAGATCGTGTCTTTCATTTATTATATCATCAATATTCAACTTATTGGATCGGTCAATCAGTACATAAAGATCTTCCAGAAACTCTACTGCATCTTGCATGTCCCTTATTATAATTGTATCATCAGCATAAACAGGATTTATTGATATCCATATAAATAAGGGAATAAATATCAGATTTCTCATAACACAAAATCCATGCTGTTACTTTATATTATTACATAATATTAAATTACCAAAAAAAAGAAAACATTCCTAATTAAATCCTTTCAAAGAATTCCGACATGTTAATATCATTTATTTAAAATTAAAAATTAACATCGCGAAATTGCTAAATACATAAAAAATTACTAAATTAAATAAAGCAAATTACTATTAATACCGGCAAACCAGTGTTTGGTGTTAGAAAATAAAGTTATCACAATATAAATGGGTTCACATAAACAAGTTCTTATCACAGGTATCTCAAAAGGTATTGGTAAATCTATCGCAAAGATTTTAGTGTTAAACGGCTATTGTGTTGCAGGTACATCTCAATCCCCTGAAAAAATAAAAGATAGAATTAAAGGAGTAAAATATATTCAGCTTAATTTAAGTGATCCCTCCTCAATAGAAAATTGTATAAGAGAATCCGGCCACATTGATATCCTTATTAATAATGCAGGGATCTGTCAGTTCGGACCTTTGGAAGAAATTCCCGCAGAAAAATTCATAGAATTATTTCAGGTTAATATATTTGGCATAATAAAGTTAATGCAGGCATTTATCCCTGGTATGCGAAAAAACAGGCACGGTTATCTTATAAATATAGGTTCACTGGCTGGCACACTTCCTGTGCCGTTTCAATCAGGATACGCTGCCTCAAAATTTGCTCTTGAAGGAATCAGCTGGTCATTACGAACGGAAATAAAAAGATATGGGATCCGGGTAGTTGTTATCGAGCCAAATGATATAAATACCTCAATGAAGCCTGAGCTATTTATTGGCAATGACTCTGTATATAAACCATATGCTGAAACAGCACTTAAAATACAGCTTGATAGTATGTTTAAGGCACCGGGCCCTGAAGTTGTTGCATACAAAGTCTTAAAAATCCTGCAGAAAAAAAATCCCAATGCTTTTTATCCTGTAGGCGGCATAGCACCTTATTTTATTTTTCTGAAAAGATTCCTTTCCGACAGGCTTGTTGAGAAGGTTATTAGAAATTTCTATAAACAATAAAGTTACAATATATGAATTTAATTAATGAGCAAACCAGTTCTGTATTGGCACTGGCAAAACAAATGAAGAAAAGAGGATGCGTCCTCCAGTATCTCGAAGACGAGGAATTTAATGGCAGAACAATTGTTATTAATGGAAAAGAGCTGCTGCATTTTGCTAATTGCAGTTATCTCGGACTTGAAACCAGCGAGAAGGTAAAAGAGAGATCATATCACGCTACAAAGTATCACGGGTCGCAGTTTTCATGTTCACGAGCTTTACTCTCTTCTCCTCTCTATTCGGAGCTGGAAGATTTATTGGTTAAAGTCTTTCCGGGATATCATGTCGTTACTCCAACAACGACGTTAGGTCATTGCTCTGTTATGCCTGTATTGATACAGGAAAATGATGCTATTATTTTAGATACTTACGTTCATAACAGTGTCCGTATGGCAAGTAATCTTTGCAAAGCAAATGGCACATTCGTTGTTTTATCCAGACATAATGACTTTGAACATGTAAAATATCTTGTTTACCGTTTAAAAAAGGATGGTTATAAAAATATATGGTACTGTGCTGATGGTGTTTACAGTATGCATGGCGATAAACTAAAAATTCATGAACTGGCTCAATTGCTGGATGAGGAAGACAATCTTTATGCTTATGTTGATGATGCGCATGGAGTAAGCTGGACAGGAAAAAACGGGTCAGGTTATGTGCTGAATGAATATGGATTGCACAGGAAAATGATTATTGCTGTATCTTTTGCCAAATCATTTGCTGCATGCGGAGGAGCATTGATTTTCCCAAACCCTGACTGGGCAAATCTTGTGCGTGTGGCAGGCCAAACAATGATTTTTTCCGGGCCTATCTCTCCTCCTATATTAGGAGCATTAATAGGATCAGTAGAAATCCACCTGTCAGATGATCTTACCAGGTATCAGGATGAAATACTCGAACTTATAAAATACTTCCGCATGATGTGTATAAATATGAATCTGCCCCTTTATACAAAAGATGAGACACCTATACAAATGCTGAAAGCAGGCGGCTCAAAACTAACATATGGAATATTGGAAAAATTGATAAAAATGGGAGTATTTGCAACTGCAGCAGTATATCCGGCAGTTCCCGAAGAGGATTCCGGAATACGTGTCACACTAACAAGACACCTTAAAAAACAAGACATAGATAAGTTGCTGAACGGAGTTAAGATCATACTAAATGAAATACCTGCCATATCATATAATAAAAAGAATTAAATGTTAGAAGAAATATGAACGAAGATGTAAAAAATAAGTTAAAGCAAATACTTGAAAGTATTACAGGTGAAAAATTTGATACTCTCGATCTGGAAAAGGATATCCAGAGCCAGTTAAAACTGGATTCAATTAAAATCGTAGAACTGTTCTCCACTCTGGAAGAAACATTTAAAATAGAGTTGCCCCTGAGTATGATGAATGTGAAAAGTGTAAATGAATTTATTCAACGTTTTGAACAAGAGTTAAATGCATAAGCTATACAAGATTACAGCACAAAAACCTTAAGGATAGAATTATACAGGAATTAAATGAATGAATTATCAAAAAATCTAAACTTTAGCAAGATATATTTTAAAGGCAATACTTTCGATAACAAGCTCATTATGGAAGCTATTGACCATCTGTCAAAATACTTAAGTCAGAATACTGTATCTGATTCTCCTTTTATTATATTATTTACTTACAACCACATAAAGTCTATTATTGCATATTTTGCCATTCTGAAAGCAGGAAAGATTGCTGTTATTCTTGATCCTGCATCCAAATCAATTGAGATAGCTGAGATGATAGAGGATACTGATCCTGCAGCTCTGATTATCCTTAATACAAGTTCTCTCTCATTTCATTATAATGAAGAAATTGTTTTCAGAAAATCATCTCCTGAGTTCATGATCCTGTCGGATATAAGTAATGTGGTAACTATAGCTTATACCAATGCAGAGGATGGCTATCCAAAAGGCGCGATGTTAACAGAGGAAAATCTGCTTGCAGAAGCACATACAATTATTGATGTGGAGAACATTAATAAAAACACTGTTAATTGCGCACTGTTACCTTATCATCATTTATTCGGACTGGTGAACGGAATTTTGGTGCCGGCGCTTGCCGGATGCTCATCCCTGATTTGTGATTTATTAATTCTTGATCTTACGAAGCTTGTTCTTGATATTGACATGTATAATGTAACAAACATTTATGCTGTGCCTTCACTTTACTACCTGTTGGCAAAAATCCCTGATATAGGTATAAGGTTTAAGAAAATACGAAGCTACATATCAGGCGGGAGTAAATTATCACCAAATATCTATGATAGCTTCAGGAAACATACAGGGGGAATAATTCGTGAAGGATACGGACTTACAGAATCTTCTCCCGCATGTACGATAAACTACCTGGAAGAAGAAGTAAACCTTGACTCAGTAGGTAAAATATTACCTTGTTGTGATATTAAAATTATGGATGACAGCAACAGAGCCTGTAAGCATGGAGATATTGGCGAAATTTGTATAAGTGGCAAAAATGTATTTAAAGGTTATTTCAATAATTTGCCTGTAACAAGCAGCACCCTAATCGACGGGTGGCTGCATAGCGGTGATTATGGAAAAACTGACAGATATGGAAATGTTTATTTTGCAGGCTTAAAGAAGAACATGCTGAATGTTGCCGGAATAAACGTTTACCCTAAAGAGTTGGAAAGACTGATGATGAAAAATCCTAATGCTCATAGTGTTAAAGTATTCGGTGAGGAATCAGTATTACAGGGTCATACTGCCAAAGCAAAAGTTGAATTGAATGATAAATCTGCCGAAAGTGAATTATTATTTAAGGAGTGGTGTAAGATAAATATAAATCCTAAAAAGCTGCCAAAGATAATTTCGTTTTTTTAATAATAAATGAGCCATGCTTCAGGCTCCTGCTTTCTTATTTCTCTCAATTTGCCCTGTGCCTCAGCCTTATCAATAAATGATGCAAAACTCACTGCATGCAGATTGCCAATTTTCCCGAATTTTTCAGCATCATAACCCTGCTGGGTTAACCTTCTCACCAGTCCATTTGCATTATTTTCATCTCTGAAACAACCTGCTACAATGTAATAACGCTTTTCGGAATATGATACAGATTCCTCCTCAATTTCCGGAGCAGTTTCAGGTTCGCTGATCTCCTGTTGCTGCAATTCAGTAACCGTCACTTCTATATTTTCTTCATCCGGCACTGATGTTTCTTCAGATGATTCTTCGACAGTGCCTATCTTTATAGTTTCATCTTCTACAGCATCTGTTGAACCCCATGTTCCTTTGTTAAGAAATCCTCGAATCTCATCATTAAATACAAACCACGATATTATTGCTGCATTTATAACCAGAATCAAAATAATCCATACGATAATCTGCGAGTTACTTTTCTTCTTGTGCCGTGTCTCCACTTTCTTCTCAACAGTTGGTTTGATCAC
>CAZFHF010000060.1:9137-12589 GCA_964518655.1 uncultured Bacteroidales bacterium
ATAATATCTTTTTTCTCCTGTTCTTTAACAGAGGTTGCATCAGTTTTTTCCCCTACAGGTTTGCTTTGATCTTCAACAGGTTTTTCCTTCGGCTCAGCCGGCGTTTCCTTCTTATCTGCCTGAGGTGGTTTTTCAGCCTTTGCTGCAACCGGCTGTGCTTTAGCTGCCTCGCTTGCCTTTGTTTCCTTTTCTGCCTGTTCCTTTTTCTCTTCTTCTGCTTTTGTTTTCTTTTCCTCCTTAACTTCAGCAGCCTTGGACGAAGCCTTTTTCTTGCTGTCTCTTTTTTCTGCTCCTGAGACCTCTTCAAATGTAATCTTGCCAGTACTCTCTTTTTTCAAAGTGCCTAATCCGGCTATAAAATGTTCATTATTATCCTTTAAATTATTTGTCGCCTTTTCAACATATTCATTAACCTTTTTCTTTGCATCATCCTTCTCAATGTTTTCTGACTTTGCCAGATATTCAATCAATAACCCGTCATTATATCTCAGAAACTCATTAAAAACAATAAGTCTGGGTTCCTTCTGTTTGATTATAAAAGATCCGAAATCAGGGATAATGACCCTTGTATTTGTATCTAATAATTCACTTATATATTTGTCCATTTGATTGATTTTAAATTAATTGCATATAAAAGTATAATATAAATAAATATATAACAATGAAATATTATTCATGAAGAATTTATATATAAATAACTAATTTTATACTCATAAATTATCTGTAAATTGACAAAATATTCATTCAGTATGAAAGTAATACAAATTTTATTAATAATAAAATATCTAGTTTTGAATTAATTAACAATTAAACTCTTATTTATATTTATTAAAAATTAAAACTTAATTTTAAAGAAAATTCCGGAAAATAAAATTAAAAGACTTATTTTACTACCTCAAAATTTATTTATAAAATGCTTAACAAGCAACCGGAAGAGATTTAATAAAATTGCTTTTACATATGAAATTTAAAAAAATATTAGGTATTGATATCGGTGGTTCTGGAATCAAGGGAGCTCCTGTAGATACAAAAACAGGAAAATTAACCATGGCAAGACACAGGATTCTTACTCCCGTACCGGCGACGCCTGAAGCAGTATCAGTTGTTATAAAACAAATAACAGACCACTTCAAGTGGAAAGGACCGGTTGGTTGCGGATTTCCTGCTGTAGTGCAAAATGGGATTGTTAAAACAGCGTCAAATATTGATAAGTCGTGGATCAATAAAGATGCCCAGGATTTATTTTCAAAGATTACAGGTCTGCCGGTCTATGTTGTAAATGATGCTGACTCTGCCGGGATGGCTGAAGTGAAATTTGGAGCCGGTAAAAATTTCAAAGGCACAATACTTCTTGTAACTGTAGGGACAGGCATTGGATCTGTTGTCTTTACCCGGGGAAAATTATTGCCTAACTCGGAATTCGGGCATATTAACCTTAACGGGCAGGATGCAGAGCTCTATACTTCTGATGCCGTAAGAAAAGATGCGGGAATGGACTGGGATACGTGGGGTAAAAGATTTAATGAATATCTTCTCGAAATGGAAAAGCTGCTTTGGCCTGAACTAATTATCATTGGCGGAGGAATAAGTAAAAAGAAAAATAAATACTTTGAACACCTTACTGTTAAAGCAAAAGTTGTTCCTGCAAAATTACTTAACGAAGCAGGATTAGTAGGAGCAGCATTAGCGGCTAAGGCGAACAAGAAATATTTAATATCAGCTATTGCCCGTTGATGACGGAACAAATAAGGTTCTGTTTATTATTGACCTTCCCAGAGTAATCTCATCAGTATACTCAAGCTCATCACCAATTGATACACCACGGGCAAGCATTGTTATCTTTATATTATACGCCTTAAATTTCTTATAAATATAAAAATTTGTTGTATCGCCTTCCAGGGTCGTACTTAATGCAAGTATCAATTCATTTACCTTGCCTTCTTTAATCCGCTTATCAAGACTATCGATGGTTAAATCATTCGGACCAATACCATCAATAGGTGAAATTATTCCTCCCAGAACATGATATACACCCTTGTATTGCTGAGTATTCTCAATAGAAATGAAATCCTTAATATTCTCCACTATACATACAATTGAATGATCCCTTGAAGAATCACTGCATATGCCGCAAATATCAGTATCAGAAATATTCTGGCAAATCTTACAGAACTTAATCTCTTTACTGAGCTGAATTATAGCATTTCCAAAACTTAAAACTTCTTCTTTATCCTTCCTTAACAGGTATAAAACCAGGCGAAGAGCTGTTTTCTCACCTATGCCGGGAAACTTGGAAAATTCATTTACAGCTGCCTCCAGAATCTTTGACGGGTAACCTACATTCATCTTTATCTATCTGAATTGGTAAAATAAAGCAATAAAAGAAAATATGTTAATAACTTTTGTAGTAAAATGCTCATCTATAAATCTTATATTAACTGTTCTAAATTACAAAATATAAGAATTATTAAGGCATATTTATTTTTGCATTTTTAATTTCGTAAAAAAAAACCTATGTCCCCTGCTCATCTTGTGATTATAATATCTGGATATTTTTTAACTCTGCTTGTTATATCAAGGTTAACAAGTAAAACATCCAGTAACGCAACTTTCTTTCTGGGAAACAGGAAATCACCATGGTATATCGTTGCATTTGGAATGATAGGAGCCTCATTATCCGGAGTAACCTTTATTTCTATCCCAGGTGAAGTCGGAGCAAGCATGTTCACATATATGCAGATTGTATTAGGTTATTTGCTGGGATATATTGCTATAGCAAATATCCTGATGCCCCTGTATTACAGACTAAACCTGACTTCTATATATGTATATCTGCAAAAAAGATTTGGCAACGCATCATATAAAACGGGATCCTTTTTCTTCCTGGTTTCCCGTATCATTGGAGCATCATTCAGACTATACCTTGTGGCTATGGTGCTTGACAAGTTTATACTGTCATACTGGAACATACCTTTCTGGTTCTCAGTAGCAATTACCATTATTATTATCTGGATATATTCATTCAGGGCAGGAATAAAAACCATTGTATGGACAGATACATTGCAAACACTGTCAATGCTTCTGGCAGTTGGCTTTTCAATATATTTCATCGCACAGCAGATGGACCTGTCCTTTTCCGGCATATTTGATACTATCAGGGAAAGCCGGTATTCTCAGATTTTTATCTGGGACTGGAAACCGCGAAATAACTTTTTTAAACATTTTTTTAGCGGCGCTTTTATTAGTATCGTTATGACAGGACTGGATCAGGATATGATGCAGAAAAACCTCAGCTGCAAAAATATCAGAGACGCTAAAAAGAATATTTACTGGATGAGTTCATCGCTGATTATTGTAAATATGCTGTTTTTATCTCTTGGTGCCCTGTTATATATTTATGCCGGCTCTGAAGGAATTATCATTGAGAATTTTGCTGAACCCGAAGTAGTAAA
>CAZFHF010000061.1:0-12545 GCA_964518655.1 uncultured Bacteroidales bacterium
CGTTTTTATCCTTAGGCATGGTTGATAAATTTAATCTTCGGGTGTTGTAGCTAAAATCAATTTATATTTGTTGTTTTTAGCAATGTTCATAACTTTCACAACATGTTCGAGCGGCACGCTCCTGTCAGCGTATAGTGAAATCGTAGGATCAACCCGGAAACCTAACTGTTTCTGCAGCATCGGCTCCAGCTCATTAAAGTTCACTTTGGTCTTATCTAAATAGAATTCAAGGTCCCTGGTAATTGAAACCGTTATTATTGGCTTATCTGATACCTGGTTGGTACTTTGCGGAAGTGATAACCTCAGTGCATTTTCTACTATCAATGTGGATGTCAGCATGAAAAAGATCAGCAACAGAAAGACAATGTCAGTCATTCCTGACATGCTGAATGCCACACTTACCTTATTTCTGGGAGTTATAGCCATAATTCCTTTTATATGTATTATTTCTTAGCCGGTTCGTTTAACAAGTCCATAAACTCTGTTGTTGAAGCTTCCAGCCGAAATACTATTTTCTCAATATTAGATACAAGTATATTATATGCAAAGTATGCCATAATGCCAACAATCAAACCTGCAACTGTCGTTATTAATGCCTGGTATATCCCGTTTGACAGCTGTGATACAACAATATTACTCCCTGCTTTTGACATATCAATAAATGCACGAATCATTCCCATTACTGTTCCAAGAAAACCTATCATCGGAGCACCTCCTGCTACTGTAGCTAAAAACGGTAATCCCTTTTCCAGCTGATAGATCTCGAGCTTGCCGATATTTTCAATAGCAGCATTAACATCATTCAGTGGTTTGCCAATACGGTTGATACCCTTCTCTATCATCCTGGCAACAGGATTGTTGTATGACTGGCATAAGGCATGGGCTGATTCAAGTTTTCCGTCATGTATATAGTCCTTTATCCTGTTCATAAAGTTCAGATCAAATCGCGATGCCCTTCTTATTGCCCCCCATCTTTCAAAGAATATATAGACTGCGATAATTGATAATAAAACAATTGGAATCATTACCCAGCCACCTTTTAAAGCCAGATCAATAAATTTCATTGTCGGCTCTGCTGCCACATCAGTTTCCAGGGCATTTAATGCGGCATCAGTTACGTCGGTTTGTAATAGCATAAACATATTTATCCTGAATTAATAAGTTTTGTTAAAAATATGAAAACGATAGAAATTGATAATTATTTTTTGTTTATAGTTATTAACTATTTTTCTGAAGAATTCTTGTTTTTCTTTCTGAATAAAGAGAGCCATGTTTTTTTCCAGAGATCCTCGAACTTATTGAACTCAATTTTGTAAACAACACCAAGACCCTGAGTGTAGGGAGATACTTCAGTAAGAAGGTCATCATTTGAATGATTATAAGCTTTAAGGTGAAATTTTTCCGTGATCTTGTAATCCAGATCGAAATCACCGACAATATTATTCGAGGATTCGACGGCAGCATTTGTGTTAACATCGACATTGCCATTTAATGTAAGGTTATCATTTAATAGCTGTGTTGAAAGCGCAACTTCTACTTCATCTGAAGTGATCTGGTTATCAAAGCTGGGGCGGTAATTGATCCTTACATCATAATCACTGCTTATTTGAGATAACCAATGACTGAGCTGATTAGAAAGGAACTCACTTGCATTAACACCGGCGGCATTTGAATAGGGTGAACCCGATAAATAATCGGTACCGCCACCCGGGGGGGGCATGAATTTGTTTAACACCAGCAGGGATAAGAATTGTCTGTTAAGTTCTTCTTCGCTGTTTAATATATTTCTGACCCTTTCCTTTGTTTGTTCATCTGCAAGTGGCAGATAAATATCATAACTGATACTTGGTTTCATTAGTTTTTCCTTGATTAACAACTGGCAATATATTGTTGTACTGCGCATGTATTTTGCCTCGGATGATATATCTGATGAACTGCTTCCTTCCTTGCCGTTGGTGCTGCTGTATGAACTAATTCCAAAAAGGTCGGCAAGAGAAGCTTTTGTCGGATATATAGCTCTTATGTTAATATCAGCATCCAAAGGATCTCCGCTCCATCTTATATATCCATTATCTATTTCAAACTTTCTGTTAATAACATTCTGTAATGTAAATAAATAATCACCCTCTTCAACATAGTACTCTCCAAATATGTTGAATTTTCCCAGTGTGTTGATCTGCAGGTTTATATTGCCATAACCTTTGCTTTTCATTATATCTCCTACCTTAGGATCGAAAATTAGCTGAACCTCTGCTTCAGGAGTAATTTCAATATCCATATCCAGGTTTAATACCGATAAGTCGACCTTATACCTTTTATTTGCACTTTCTGTTTGCTTCATTGTATCTTCCGAAAGGAAAGCAACAAAGTTATATTCTGAAATTTCACCTGTATTGGATAAAGGAATATATAACCTGGTATTCTTTTCCGTTAAAACACTGGCAGTCATTTTTATATCACCAGGGGTTCCTGATAGTACAACATACCCTGATGCAAAAGCTTTACCATAGAACTGGCTGTTATCAGCAAGTGTTGTATTTAAACATAATAACTTATCAGCATCGATCTTAAAATCAAAGCTAATATCCCTGAAATACCTGGTATTAATAAATCCCTTAATATTTCCTGAATTCCCGTACTGGTCCATAACCTTGACATCGTTAAAAAAGGCCTTATTATTAATTATTTCTATTTCATCCGTAAGATTGTAACGCGACATGATATAATTCACCGTAAATTCCGTCTTTTGAAACTTTATTTTGCCATTTATTACAGGTTCCGCTCTGTTTCCTGTCAGGGTTAAATCTCCTGAAGCAATACCGCTGAAATCACTGAAGATGTTTTTCAGATACGGATTGATAAGATCAATTCTGAGCTTATTCAATTCAATAGCCAGGTTAATTTTGCCGTTATCTGTTGGCCAGTAATCCCCTTTTATCCCAAATGTTTTTAACTTTCCTCTTTTGGCATATGCATTTATATTTATTGTTTTTGTATTGTTGTTCCAGTTGGAATTTATAACTGCATTGCCTATTTTTTCAGTGTTAATAACCAATGTATCAACGGAAAGGCTCGAGTAAAACAGAGGGTCATTATAAAAATTCTGGATCCGGGCATTTCCATTTAGTATTCCCTGAAATGCAAAACCTTCGCTTTTAGTGAAAATATTGAAGTTGCCTATATTAAACCGGTTGAATTCCAGTAAAAGGATATCATCAGGATTTTCAGATAATATACCGTCTAATCTGAAATACTGATCATTATGACTAATCTTTAAATTGTCCACATAAACGTTATTACTGTCAATAAATATCCCGCAATTATTCAATTGCCATAATGTATCACAAGTTATAATTTGCGTTGGTAAAAGGTTAATAGCCACTAACGGGAATTTTTTGCCATCAGCTTTACTGAATTTAGCAGTTGCCTTAAATATTCCCTTGTATAAGACAGTATCCCAGTTATTCCATCTTGCCAGAAAATTTATACTGTCGTCTTTTGTGTTGGAATATATAGTGAAATTCTCAAGCGTAATTTTATCGGCTACAATAAGATTCTGACTGCCGGAGACCAATGAAAATATACTGTCATTTGACTGGCTGTTAATATAAACATTGTTCCATGTATTATTGAAAATTTTCAGTCTGGGCGACTGGAAGAACAAAGACAGATGATTCATTTCAGGATCAAACTCACCTTCACATGTTGAATTTTCAGCAATAAAATGCTTCGGAAAAAAGTAATCGAAAATTGGTTTAGTGTTTTTTAGCTTGATGTTAAAATGAAACCCGTTTTTAAAATCCTCTATTGTAGTATATTTTGAGTTAATAAATGTGGGAATATATGAATGAAGAAATTTTGCTATTGAGGCATTTACTTTATCCACCTGGTAACTCCCCATTATGTCAGCATCAATAAAATCAGAACGGACTGTAAAAGAATTGGAATCCCCCTTGTTTTGTGCTTTGATATAAAAATCATATATCTGGATCTGCTTGTCTTTTTTTGTAAAAAGGGAGTTCAGTAATTTTATTTCACCATTCAGGTTATTAAGTGAGTTACCCTCTCCATTAGCTTCAATATAAAAGGATAATTTATGCGTCGGATCAGTCTTGTCAAAATTCAGATGGTAAAGGTTGGCATCAGTAATACTTGCTGAGAAGTTAAACTTATGTAATTCATTTGCTAGATCAACCTTGCCAAGAAACTCAAGATTGATATTCGGGTCATTCATAGTAATTGAACCATTGTATGTTTTATTTAACAGCAATCCTGATAGTTTTATGTTCTTATACCCGTACTGCTTAAGTTCAAGGCTATATATCAATCCGTTAAGTTCAGCATTTATTGTCTGTCCTGAAGTACTTGATCCATTAATGTTAATGTCCATTGATATTTTGCCTATATCTTTTTCATTGTTCAGGAACCTGCCCAAATTAAACTCAGATGTACTTAACTTACCGCTGAAAGCGAAAAAGTGGCTTGTGTCAGGTTTAAATAATATATCCGATGTTATTTTGCCAAGGTCAGTAGTAAGGTCTCCATAAGCTACAAAATCATCAATAAATCCGGTAAACTTCCCTTTATAATGAATGAACTTTAATACCCTGAATTTATTGGACACGGTAATCCTCTTTCTTCCCGGGAGTTCAAATGATTCGATATCTTCAACAGAGGTGTTAAATTTTTTGAGATTTGCATATATGAATGTCTCATTGAAATCTGGCAGTCCGTCCAAATCAAATTCACCTGAAATCTTTGAATTCATACCATATTCAATATTGATATTTCTTCCCTTAAGATTATTAATATTACCGGTAATTTTTCCGGAAAAATTAATTAACTGGGAAGAGCCGTGGAATCCCGGAGCAAAATAGGCCAGATCATAAATACTTATTTGCGACTGGTCTATTGAAAGGCTTAACTTAATATTATTGTAAATCGTTTCTTTTCTGAAGTGCTGAAAGCTGTTAAATCTTGCACCTATATCCTTGCCATTGATCTCTGAATATGGTGTTTTAATTTTTGCATTGTTAAAAATAATGTGATTCTTACATATTCTGACTTTTGATTGAAAATTATTGACAACAAATCCGCTTTGCTCTTTAAAGTTCAGTGATTTTAATGCGAATTTTATCGAATCACCGGTTTTATTCATTCTTTTGATATCGGCATTTAAATCATTGAATACCAAATCGGTAAAATTCATCCCATACTTCTTCTTTTCCTTAATATATCTGGTTATGGAAAATTTGCTGTCAATAAGTTTAATATTTCTGAAAGTAAATATCTTCTTTGTCTTTGTAGTATCTTTTGACCTTAATTTGTCTATAAAAAACCTGATATTGATCACGTTCAGTGAATCACTGATAAAATTAATTTTTGCATTTTTTATGCTTATTGTATTTATTGGGATACGCTTTTTATTTGGAAATTTTAGTAACGTAGCGATCATCTGATCAGCATATAGAAGGGTATCATGGTTTAAATCTTCTATATAGACTTTATTCAGCTTGACCTTGTTAAAAAAAGAAATATCAATGGCGTCTATTTCCAGCTTAATATCAAGGTTTTCAGATATGGCCTTCATAACCTTTTTTGCTGCATAAGTCTGAATGTTTTTGTTTTGTAAAAGAATAAATGAGGAAGATAGTAGTATCAATACTACTAAAACAATAATGAATAATATTTTAAGTAACTTTTTGATATCTTTAGCCTTGTATTTATAGAACGCAAAAAAAATAAAAAAAGTTTAATAATTTACAATATTAATTAAATTAATGAGTATTACCATATTAGGAATTGAAACATCATGTGATGATACTGCTGCAGCGATAGTTGAAGATGGGTATATATTATCAAACAAAATTGCTAATCAGGAAGTACATAAGTCGTTCGGGGGAGTGATACCTGAGCTGGCATCAAGGGCACACCAGCAGAATATTATACCGGTAGTAGACCAGGCTTTAAAAGATGCCGGAAGGATAAAAGAGGAGATAAATGCCATTTCATTCACCAGGGGCCCTGGACTAATCGGGGCACTGCTTGTAGGAGCTTCTTTTGCCAGGGGATTTTCATTGTCACTTAATATTCCCCTGATTGATGTAAATCATTTGCATGCACATATCTTATCCCATTTTATTGCAAGGAAGAATGAAAATAAGAATATCCCGGAATTTCCTTTTCTATGTTTATTAGTATCCGGGGGGCATACACAACTGGTTGTAGTCCGTGATTTTCTGAAACTTGAAGTAATTGGACAGACCCTTGATGATGCCGCAGGTGAAGCATTTGACAAATGTGCAAAAGTATTGGGACTGCCTTATCCGGGAGGCCCGATGATTGATAAATATGCAAAAAACGGAGATCCTCAAAAATATAATTTTAGTAAACCTGTTATAAAGAATTTTGATTTTAGTTTTAGCGGATTGAAAACAGCCTTTCTTTATTTTATCAGAGACAAAATAAAAGACAACAAAGACTTTATATCAGAGAACATAAATAATATCTGCGCATCAATACAGAAATCAATTGTCGATATCTTGCTGGACAAGCTTTCAATAGCTTCAAATGAAACAGGGATACAGGAGATAGCCGTTGCAGGAGGAGTTTCTGCCAACTCGGAACTAAGGCAAAGAGTTATAGAGGAAGGAAAGGAAAAGGGATGGAAGGTTTATATCCCTGATTTTGAGTATTCTACAGATAATGCTGCGATGATAGCAATAACAGGATATTACAAATATCTGAAGGAACAATTTTCAAATCATTATAAAACTCCTGTAGCAAGGTTAAAAATATAAATTTTTGTGCTTCCCAAATAAACTTCATAATGCCATGTTTCGTATAATCAGAAAATTTTATCAACAATCAACAATGATATTTTACCGGGAGTATATCTTATTTTAAAATAGGGGTTTAATGATTTTTAAAGGAAAAATAATGTTAATACTATATTAACAATTTCACAATCAGTTTATGCTATTTTTAATTTAATTTTGTTATTATTGTTAACTATTTACAGAAGTAACCGATAGATTATTTACACAGGTTATTTTAAGATTATTAGGAGCTTAGTAATTATCATTTTTTTACTTTTTAAGTTTGCATGGATAATCTGCTAATAGAAAGCACGAAGAAAACACCTGAAGTATCCTTTAATGTTGAGGGCAGGATAAAAATTAGCGGAAGGTCTATTCCTGAAGATGCCACAAAGTTTTATGATGATCTGTATGAATGGGTCTTTCATTATTGCCAGAATCCCCCTGAATCAACTATTGTTGATATTGAACTTGAATATTTCAATAGCGGCTCCTCAAAGGCAATTTTACATATACTGCGCGCCCTGGTTGATGTATCTAAAAAGGGCCATAAAATAACAATTAACTGGTATTATGAAGAGGGTGATGACGATATAATGGAAAGAGGTGAATATTATGAATCTATCCTGGAAACGAAGTTCAACTTCATAGAAACAGAATAACTTTCCTTTATTTCCGTTTATATTAATAAGACTAAAGTACTACAAAATCAAAACGAATGAGTCCGCTACGCTCTCTTATGCTATTTTTATTTAGCATTATTATAGTACAAACTCATTATTCCCAGGACGAAGACTGTGATGTCGTTAATACAGCATTTAAAAGCGGTGAAGAAATTAGATATACGATATCATATAACTGGTTTATATTCTGGACCGAAGTAGGTGAGGTGACCTTTACGGTAAGCGAATCGGAAATATTTGATAAACCCTGTCTGCATCTGCTGGGAACAGGGACAACATATAATAGCTGGGACTGGTTCTTTAAGGTCCGTGACAGATATGAATCATGGGTACATCCCGTGACATTGAAACCATATTTCTTTAACAGGAGCGTTAGTGAAGGGGGGTATAAGTTTAACATGAGGTACATTTTCAACAGAAAAAAAGGATATGCCATAAGTACTTATAAAAGGGGGGATAAACCTGTAAAAACAGACACCCTGGAAATTACAGATTGTACATATGATGTGATCTCAATACTTTATTATGCAAGGAATATTGATTATTCAAGGTATGAACCCAATGATACAGTGCCGGTTACAATTCTTCTGGATAATAAGCTGGAAAACATATATTTCAGGTACCAGGGTACTGAAAAATTAAAAATAAGGCAATTTGGTGAATTTGACTGTATCAGGCTGAGTGCATTCCTTGTTGCAGGATCAGTATTCAAGGGCGGTGAGTTTATGAATATCTGGATTACAAATGACAGGAATCATATACCTTTATATATTGAATCACCTATAATAATAGGCTCTGTAAAAGGTAAAATACTATCTATTGAAGGCAATAAATATAAACTTTCTTCAAGAATAAAATGAGCCTTAAAAAGCTGTGCTGAAAATTAAGTTGGACAGTGCCGTATACTTTAACTGATGCACTGTTTGGACATCACCTCATTTTTATTTATATTCATCCTAAATTATTTAAAAAATGCTTTAAAGCAGGGCAACTTGATTGAACATATATAAATTTGTATTTTTTCTTTGAATGCTGATATAATATGAATAATAACGACTGTATAGAGCAGAAGGGAATTATTGAAGAGATTGCAGGGAAAAGGATCAGAGTAAGGATGAAACTGATGTCGGCTTGTGAAAATTGCAGAACAAAATCTATTTGCAACTTAATAGATATTCAGGATAATTCAATAGATATTATTGATAAAAATAACAATTATTCAGTCGGAGATGAGGTAAATATCCGTATTACAAAGTCACTTGGTTATAAAGCACTATTCCTTGGTTATATCCTTCCTATTATTTTAGTTATTCTTTTTCTGGTTATACTTTCAGGTTTTGGTTTTAATGAGATTTTAACAGGTATAATATCATTATCCATATTAGCTGTTTATTATTTAATTTTATATTATTTCAGAGATAGTATACGAAAGTCTTTTATATTTACTTTATCAAAAGCAGGTACAGTATGAGTTCAGTTGTGTTGTATACAATTATATCACTTAGCGGATTGGGAGTTGCATCTGCTATAGTGTTATTTATTGTAGCCCAGCGATTTAAGGTATATGAAGATCCGCGCATTGATCTTGTTGAGGAACAACTGCCTGCATCGAACTGTGGAGGCTGTGGTTATGCTGGCTGCAGAAACTTTGCTGAAGCACTGGTTAAGTCTGCCGATTTTGAAGGATTGTTTTGTCCTGTTGGCGGGAACGAAACAATGGAAAAAGTAGCTCAAATTTTAGGGCGGGAGGCAGTAACACAGGAGCCCAGGGTCGCTGTACTAAGATGTAACGGGGCATGTGAATTCAGGCAAAAAATTAATATATATGATGGTACAGCATCCTGTGCGATAGCTGCAGCTCTTTATGGAGGAGATACGGGCTGCCATTACGGATGCCTGGGGTTTGGCGATTGTGTTGAAGTATGCAAATTTGACGCACTTTCTATGAATGAAGAAACAGGACTGCCCGAAGTAACAGATGAAAACTGTACTGCTTGTGAAGCATGTGTAAAAGAATGCCCCAGAGATCTTTTTGAACTGAGAAAAAGGAACAAAAAGGACCGTAAGATATATGTTGCATGCATGAATGAAGATAAAGGGGGAATAGCCAAAAGGAGTTGTTCCGTGGCATGTACGGGCTGTACCAAATGTTTCATTATATGTCCTTTTGAAGCTATCGAAATGAACAATAACCTTGCATTTATTGATTCGGAAAAATGCCGGTTATGCCGTAAATGTACACCTGAGTGTCCTACAGGAGCAATAATAGAATTTGGGTTTCCTCCTAAAAAAGAGGTAGCACAGGATGATGCTGAAAAAGAAGTGGAGCCGGCAGGTAAGAATACAATAGAACAAAATACTGACAAAAATAATATATCAGAAAATTAGTTAAAGCTGAAATAAAGTGTTAAAGACTTTTGCAAAAGGGGGCGTGCATCCTCCGGAAAATAAATTATCAGAAAAATCAAAAATTAAGGATTTACCGATACCTGAAACGTTAAGTATACCAATATCACAGCATCTTG
Organism: uncultured Bacteroidales bacterium; assembly: GCA_964518655.1. GTDB lineage: Bacteria > Bacteroidota > Bacteroidia > Bacteroidales > UBA10428. The sequence continues at coordinate 10,027 of CAZFHF010000061.1, forward strand.
GAACACCTTCAAAACCGGTTGTGGAAAAAGGAGAACAGGTGAAAACAGGCCAGCTTATTGCAAAAAACGAAGGATTCGTTTCAAGTAATATTCACTCATCAGTATCAGGCAAAGTAGTTAAAATTGATGATGTTATTACAACCAGCGGGTATAAAAGAAAATCTGTAGTTATTAATACTGAAGGTGATGAGTGGGATCCGGCAATAAATAGAAGCAATGAACTTATAACCAATATTACTTATTCGTCAGAAGAAATTATTGAAAAAGTTATTCAGGCGGGTATTGTCGGAATGGGAGGGGCAACATTCCCTTCACATGTTAAGCTAACTGTTCCCCGGGGGAAAAAAATTGAATATCTGATTATCAATGGAGTTGAATGCGAGCCTTATCTTACAGCCGATCATGCACTGATGCTTGAGTATGGCGAAGAGCTTATGGTTGGTATCGAGCTTTTAAAAAAAGCATTAAAGGTTGATACTGCACTTATTGGAATTGAAAATAATAAGCCTGATGCTATTAGGCATATGTCAGAATTATCAAGTAAATATCAAGGTATTAAGGTGTATGCGTTGAAAGTTAAATATCCGCAGGGAGGTGAAAAACAATTGATAAAAGCACTGCTGGACCGTGAAGTTCCGTCAGGAGGGTTGCCAAGCGATGTCGGGGTTGTAGCATTTAATGTTGGTACTACCCTGGCGGTATATGAGGCAGTACAAAAGAATAAACCTCTATTTGAACGTATTGTAACAGTAACAGGAAAGTCAATAAAGCAGCCGTCAAATTTCAGGGTCAGGATCGGAACACCCGTATCCGCCTTACTTTCTGCAGCAGGAGGACTGCCCGAAGATACAGGCAAAATAATAAACGGAGGACCAATGATGGGTAAGGCATTAAGCGATACCGACGTTCCTGTTACCAAAGGATGCTCAGGGATATTGGTGCTTCAGGAATCGGATGCTCTGCGAAGAGAAGTGCGGCAGTGTATAAGATGTACTAAATGTGTTTCAGTATGCCCCATGGGACTTGAACCTTATCTGTTAATGAGCTTGTCCAGGAGAAATATATTTGACAGACTGGCATCAAACAGAATACTTGATTGTATCGAATGCGGCTCGTGTGGCTATATTTGCCCTTCGAATACAGAACTTCTGGAATATTTGAGACTGGGTAAAGCAAATGTGAGTAAAATAATTAGAACAAGTAAAAAACAATGAATAAACTGTTTGTTGTATCTCAATCTCCTCACATACACAGTGACTATACTGTCAGGAAACTTATGCTGGGAGTTATAATTGCACTTTTACCTGCTTTTATTACTTCTCTTATTTTCTACGGCACAGGTGTTATAGTGGTAACTTCTGTATCTATCATATCATGCATAGCATTTGAATTTATTATTCAGAAGTTTATTCTTAAAACAAAGACCAGGATATCAGACGGTTCGGCAATAGTAACAGGACTGTTGCTGGCATTTAACCTTCCTTCAAATATACCGGTATGGATTATTATTATTGGCAGCCTGGTTGCAATAGGCATTGGAAAGATGACATTCGGCGGGTTGGGGAATAACCCTTTCAATCCGGCACTTGTTGGCCGTGTATTCCTTCTGATTTCTTTTCCGAGTGCAATGACAGTCTTTCCCAAAGCCTCAGGTTTCAACACACCCTATATCATACCTGTGGATAAAATGGATGCTTTCACCGGTGCTACACCCTTAAGCCTGGTAAAGGAATGTATTAAGAGCGGGAAGAGCATATCAGAGATGCTGGATATTAATAATCTGGATTACTCGGATATGTTTTTCGGAAATATCGGTGGCTCGTTTGGTGAAATTGCAGCTTTCGCACTTCTATTAGGATTTCTCTATCTGCTGATCCGTAAAATAATCACCTGGCATATACCGGTTTCTGTGATAGGAAGTGTATTTCTCTTTGCAGGTATATTATGGATATTCAGTGAAGAAGGACATAATATTATCCGTGACTCACTAAATATTGGATTACCTGTCATCAGATTTAAAGATATAAATGAAGAAATGAAGGTATTTCATATGGCTGATCCTTTATTTCATATACTTACAGGAGGAGTGATGCTGGGCGCTATATATATGGCGACCGATTATGTGACTTCACCGATGACTGCCAGGGGAATGATAATTTATGGTATTGGCATTGGAATTATTACCATGGTGATCAGGGTATTTGGCAGTTATCCGGAAGGAATATCATTTGCGATTTTGATTATGAATGGATTTGTTCCACTTATTACAGGTATATCAAACCTAAACGTTTCGGGGAGGAGGTGAAAAATGGATAATCTGAAATCCTCCTTCAGTAACATGGTCCTGGTGCTGTTTCTGGTAACTCTCCTGTCATCAGCACTTCTTGGTGTAGTATATGAATTGACAAGTGGGCCAATTGAAAATGCCCTGTCAAACAAAAGGACCCTGGCATTTAGTATTGTATTGCCCGAATTTAATAATGAACCAATAAAAGAAATGTATGAGGAGGTTATTGACA
>CAZFHF010000062.1:0-12294 GCA_964518655.1 uncultured Bacteroidales bacterium
CTTTTGAATAATCATTCAGGATCTCCATTATCCTGTAAACATCATTCTGAATTACCCTGTAAGCAAGAATAAGTTCATCGTTTATATCATAAAGGCAGGCTTTGCTTATATTATACTTCCGGCATATATCAAAGAAAACGGCACCCCCTCCGACAAAAGGCTCATAATATGTTTTTATTCTTCCCTCTTTCAGGTCAAGTGGGTATAAATCCTGAAATTTTTCAATCAGCTGGCTCTTGCCTCCTGCCCATTTAAGGAATGGTTTTACTATTGTATTCTGAGATTTCTCCATGAATCCAAAAATAAAACAAAATCAATCAAAGTCACTACATCAGGTAAACTTAAATACTGAATCACATCAATTCATATAACATATATACAGTATAGTTATCTTTTGTTACTGTCTTTCAGCATAATTATTCAAGAATAAAATCCGTAAGGAATATTCATTACAAATATCAGTTTTACGTCATAACAACAAAATTTTATTAATAAATAATTCGAACGAAAGAAAATATTTATTAAATTGACTTTTTTTAGTGTCTGAAAATATTTAAATTGCTGGTAAGGAAGTATTTACTGTACTTTCCTGCTAAAAACCGTTAAAATCAAATAATTTTCACAGAAACATCAGTAAATAGTTATTTTAAGAATTAACCCTAAATACAGGATCATGAAAAAAATTATACTGTTTTTAATCATTTTTGTATTTGCCGGATTTACCGGCAGTTATGCTACCAGGTATTATGTTGATTGGTTTGCATCTGGTGCTAATGATGGTTCAAACTGGGATGATGCTTTTGATAATCTGCACACTGCTATTAGTACAGCCATATCCGGGGACACCATATTTGTAGCCACAGGTTTATATCCTTGCAGCACCGGTGATAAACACCAGCACTTTAATCTTAAACAGGGTGTTGCTATCCTGGGTTCATTTGCCGGTGATGAAGATCCCATAGATGAGAGCGTTATTAATAGCAGGGATTTTGAAAATAACGGTTCTCTTTTATTTGGTGATCTGTTCCTTGACGATGATGCCGGGGGAAGCTATGACGAAAATACATATCATGTTATTGCTGCTGAAGGTACTATGGCAAATCCCGTTGACGCCACAACAGTTCTTGACGGTTTCTATATTTATGGAGGTAATGCAACAGGCGATACTGACAGCACCTCATCCGGTGGAGGTATTTATTTATCTGCCACAGGTGGAGGCACCTGTAATCCTTCTTTAAACAGGCTGATAATTTTTGGCAACCGCGCAAAAAAAGGCGGTGGTATGATGTTATATGCTGGAACCAACAGTGTATGCAGTCCGTCCCTGGATAGCGTATTATTCAGGATTAATCATGCAGATGGCGGTGCAGGATTATATTGTATGGCTGAAGGAGGGACCTGCAGCCCCCAGCTTAACATTGTTGATTTTAACTATAACACTTTAAGCGGTGACTACCCTGGCAAGGGAGCAGCAATGTTCAATTATGCCGAGAACACTGCATCTCCGGGCGTATGCAGTCCGTCTGTCAGAATATCAGAAATATCGCATCATGAAGGTGATGTTGACGGGGGCGCAGTCTATAATCTTGCCGGAGGAACAAATCCAGGGGAATGCCATCCTGAGCTTATTAATATGAGCTTTTATAAAAACGGTACATATGGTATCCGTAATGAAGTAAAAAACGGATCATGTATTCCCCAGCTGACAAATGTTATTTTATGGAACGAAAGTATAAACAACAAGGGAGGTGCTTTGCCCTATATCAAGTACAGTATTGTTGAAGGCTCAGGTGGTTCAGGAGCAGGATGGGACAGCAGTCTGGGAGTCGATGGAACAAATAACCTGGATGCCGATCCCCTGTGGGCTGATCCAGATGGCAGAAATTTCCAGCTTCTTACAGGATCACCAGCCCTGACTACAGGCGACGGTGTTGAAGGAGTTAATATTGGCAGCTGGCAGGGAGGAGCAGTAGGAGAACCTGCAAAGATTATGATTATCGGCGCATTAAATGATTTCGGCCATGTTGAACTTGGTAAATCATCGGCTGAACAAAGTTATGCTGTTAAAGGAACAAATCTGGCTGACAATATTGAAATTGATGCACCTGAAGGTTTTGCATTGACCCTGACAAGTGGAGATTATTCAGGTGATACTACCGAAGTGATTTTAACTCAGAGCGGAGGAACAGTGGATTCTACGCGTATTTATGTAAGGTTCTCACCTACCATAGCAAAACGCTATACAAGTGTTATGTCTCATACCAGCCCAGGAGCTTCGGATAAATTCATCGTTGTTGAAGGAAATTGTTATGAAGATCCGACAATCTCCGTAACAGGAATTATTGAAGACTTTGATTCAGTGATGGTTAATGAATATTCTGTTGAGCAGGATTTTTCAGTTGAAGGTTATGCTTTGTCATCAGATATAATAATAACTGCTCCTGAGGGCTTCGAAATTACATTAACCAGTGATGACTATTCAGGAAACACAGGTTCGGTATCTGTTACACCTGTTGATAGTGCCGTAGCACCAACATCTGTTTATGTTAGATTCGCTCCTCTACAGGACAAGCGCTATTCTGAAAACATTGTTGTTTCAAGCCCGGGTGCAGAAAGCAAAAATGTTTTTGTCCAGGGAACAGGATATGCCACGGCAGAAATCACAATTACAGGTACGCTAACTGACTTTGGCGCTGTTGAAGTTGGTAAATTCTCATCAGAGCAGAGTTTCAATGTTGAAGGGACAGAGCTTACAGACGATTTACTGGTAATTGCTCCCGAAGGTTTCCAGGTCAGCCTCAGCAGCGGCGATTATTCAGGAAATACGGATACGGTATCACTTGTTCCTGCCGGAGGAAGCGTGGCAAGCACTCCTGTATATATACGCTTCGCACCTGAAGAAATAAAAGGTTATTCAGCAAATGTAAATGCTAATAGTACCGGGGCTGAAGCAAAAACAATTCCTGTTGCGGGAACCGGGATCGGAGCACCTGAACTTTCTGAAATAGGTGATGTTGAGGCATGTGAAGGAGAAACTATCAGCAGTATTAATATTATTATTGCCGACGATGATGTTAACTTGGTAACTCTTGATGCCCGCTCAGATAACGAAGTCCTCCTGCCAGTCGGTGGAATAAACTTTTCCGGCACAGGAGGCACAAGGACAATCGATCTTGATCCCAACGAAGGACATACGGGAAGTGCATTAGTGACAATTATTGCCACCAATAGCCATGCGTTGAAGGACAGCGTTGAATTCAACCTTACAGTAAATGAAAATCCAACAATCACTGATATAACAGTTACAGATGAAATGTATGGAAATGACGGTGAAATAACTGTCGCTGCAACATCACCTGCCGGCGGACTGGAATATTCACTTGACGGGGGAGACTTCCAGGCAGGCTCAACATTCAGCGGATTATCACAGGGTACGTATTTGGTAACTGTTATGGATGCCAATACCTGCCAGTCAAGCGATAATGCAGAGGTGGATAAATTAAGCGGTATATATGAACTAAGTGAAAGCGGACTGAAAATATATCCTGTCCCATCTGATGGAATTATCTGTATCAGCAACCCTGACAAGTTAAATGAACCATATTCAATTAGAATATACAACAATGCCGGTGAATTGATCTATATAAATGATAACCTGGATACCGGGGAAATTAACCTTACAGGGTATTCAAAAGGATTATATATAATCAAACTGGTTGCCGGTGAAAAATTTTATGTCGGCAAGTTCTCTATAGAGTAGAAAAGGGACAGAATTTGATGTTTGTTTAATAACAGTTCTTCAAAAAGCTTAAAATATACCTGAAAAAATTTTCAGTCAAATCCCGGTGAAAGCCGGGATTTTTATTATATATTCCGCTATCATTTTGGTTTCGTATAATTAATAAAGCTCAGGTAATCCTATAAGGGATCTCACCTGTTTAACTGTCTCTGCAGCCAGCACTCTTGCCTTTTCTGACAAAGTCAGTGCCAGTTTTTCAACATGTGATCTATCTTTTGCAATCTCGTTGCGCTTTATCCGGAAACCTGAGGTCAATTCAACAAGTGCATCAGCAGTGGTATCTTTTAAGTCTTTATATTTTAAAGTCCCTGATTTATAATTTTTTACCAGCTCATCATATTCCTTTTGCCTGCCGCAAGCCTTAACAAGGTTAAAAAGGTTCTCAACTCCCGGGCTCATAGCATCGCCCTGCTTATCACCCGTATCAGTTACAGCAGATTTTACCTTCTTTCTAACCGAGTCTTCTTCCTCAAATAATCCTATATAATGTTTTTTGTCAAGGCTTTTGCTCATTTTTTTTGTCGGATCAGCAAGTGAAACAAGCTTAGGTATATCTGTTAACAGAGGCATTGGCTCAGGAAAAAACTCCCCGAACTGCCTGTTAAACCTTACCGCTATGTTTCTGGAAAGTTCAAGATGCTGCACCTGGTCCTTACCCACCGGTACATAATCTGCCTTATATATTAAGATATCCGCCGCCTGCAAAATCGGATATGTGAAAAGTCCTGCTGAAACATATTTGCCTTTTGCATTTTGATCACCCTGTTCTGACTTATCTTTAAATTGTGTCATCCTTGTAAGCTCCCCATAGGATGTAATACAATTAAAAATCCATGTTAACTCCGTATGCTGGGGAACAAGGGATTGAATGAACAATATTGATCTCTCAGGATCAATGCCGCAAGCCAGCAGATCAATCAGCATATTTAATGTATTTTCTTTTAATTCAGCAGGTTCATAAGCCATGGTCATGGCATGAAGGTCAACTATACCGTAAATGCAGTCATATTTATCCTGAATATCTACCCAGTTTTTTACTGCTCCGAAATAATTTCCCAAATGAAGTTCCCCTGTTGGCTGAATGCAAGATAAAACTCTTTTCTTTGACATCACTTTTAATATTATTACTATATAATGAATGGTTTACATGAAAAATCTTCAAATATAATCTTATCAAACTGTAACTTGCAACAAAACTATAAAATGTTATCTAAAAATTGTACTTTTACTGTTCATACATATGAAATTTCAGCTTCAATGTTCGAACGGAATTAACCATTCAACTTTACTTAATGGCCGTTTCACAAAAGGAAAACATTTTGTATTTATAACTTTTCAGAATGGAATCTATAAGACAGAACAAAATTGCAAGGCTACTGCAGAAAGAACTGGCTAACATCTTTCTGAAAGAGAGTAAAAATTTATTTGATGGAAAATTAATAACTGTAACAGTTGTAAGAGTTACTCCTGATTTGTCAATTGCTAAAGTGTATTTAAGCATATTTCCATTTAAAGAAAACGACAATTTTTACACAATAGTAAACCAGAGTGCAAAAACAATAAGAAACTCATTAGGTAAAAAAATACGGCATCAGTTGCGCATTGTTCCGGAGCTGGTTTTTTATCAGGACGATTCCCTGGATTACATTGAAAATATAGATAAACTTCTGAAATCTTAATCTGTACCAAGTAGTGAATTTCCCCTTCTACATAGCAAAAAGATATCTGTTTGCACAAAAATCACATAACGCAATAAATTTAATCTCAGGAATTTCAGTCCTTGGCGTTGCAGTCGGGACAATGGCTTTGGTTGTTGTTCTTTCAGTATTTAACGGCTTTGATGAATTAATACGTTCATTATTCAACTCCTTTAATCCTGATTTAAAAATAACCGTTGCCGAGGGTAAAACATTTATTCCTGATGCTGAGAAATTCAACAAAATAAAAAACCTTGAAGGCGTGGCTGATTTTGCTGAAATACTTGAGGATAAAGCATTGCTTAGACATAATAAGAAACAGACCATAGCAACTGTAAAAGGAGTCAGTGAAAATTTCAGGGAGATATCAGGAATAGATACTATGGTAATATCCGGCAATTTCCAGCTTGAAAGCAAAGAAGAAAATTATACACTAATAGGACAGGGTATAGCATACTTTCTGGATATAAATGTTAATGTGAACAGGAATTATATTTTCCCAATTACTGTTTATGTGCCGAGAAGAAGTGAGAAGGTTACAATGGACCCGGCAAGGGCAATAAATAAAAAATATATATTCCCTTCAGGGATCTTCTCTATTGAGCAGAATCATGACTCAAAATATATTATAGTCCCGCTGGCCTTTGCGCGCGAATTATTCGGATTTAACAGAGAAGTAAGCGCAATTGAGGTTAAATTATCAGAAAAAGCTAATCTGAAAAATATCCAGAACAGCATTAAGGAGATATTGGGAAATAAATATGAAATTAAGAACCGTTACCAGCAGGATGAGCTTTTTTATAAAACCATGCAGTCAGAGAAATATGCAATTTTCCTGATTCTTGTTTTTATTCTTATAGTGGCCTCATTCAACGTCATTGGTTCACTTACCATGCTAATATTAGAGAAAAAATTTGATATCTCTACGCTCAGAAGCCTGGGAACTGATCTTGCTACTATAAAAAAAGTATTTTTATACGAAGGATGGCTGATATCTATATTGGGTGCTGTAATAGGATTGATCATCGGATTGTTCATTTGCTGGCTTCAAATCAAATACAAACTCATTAAACTCGTAGGAAGCGGAACTTTTGTCATTGATTCATATCCGGTAAATATTGAAATATCTGATATTATCGCCGTGCTTTTTGCTGTTATTTTGATTGGCTTTATCGCTGCATGGTATCCTATCAGATATATAACAAAGAAATTTATATCACAAAGTGAACATATATAATAAAATTTATAATAATACTGCTTATTAATTACCTGCAAATACAACATTTTTTGTTCTTACCACACCCTGTTTATTAACAGCTTAACCACCGGTTTTTACCACAATCATTTTACAAAGCCTGATTATCAAATAATTATCAACAATTGATATTATTAATACTGATCATACAAAAATTTATAAATCAATGACTTAATATATTAAAATTTCAGGATTTACGAAATAATGTTAAAATGTTCGTTTTTAAGCCGAATTATTAAATTCTACATTTATTTAAATTATAATAAAAAATATTGCGGAATTCGCTATTTACCTAAGCTTAGGTATTGAAACATATTTAATAACATTTCGTAGTATTTATAAATAAATTGCTGTAAATTTTATGTTTAATGCATAAAGTTATTTTTATATTGATATGCCTTAGTTTTTTATATTTTAAAGGATTCTCTGAAAATATTGATTTTAATATTATTTCTGGGCAGGTTAAATGTTACGGTGAATCATCGGGAAAAATAGAAATAAAGATAATTTCAGGGTCTCCTGAATTTGCAGTTATACTGTACAATAAAAAACCCTCTGCCAGACAGAAGTGGCTTGCAAAAGTGAGTACTGAAAATACCAGTCATACATTTGATAAACTGCCTGCCGGCTATTATTATATTACCATTGAAGATTCAAAAGGAAGCTATATTGAGAAGGAAATCAGAATTGATGAGCCTGAGAAACTTAAAGCGGACCCGATAACGCTGGAAAAGTGCTTTACAGCTCCTGAAAAAAATGATGCGGTATTAAGAGCTAACTGCAGCGGAGGAACAGAGCCCTATACCTACCTGTGGAGTGAAAATGCCGGTAACCAGACAACAAGGTTAGCAGAAAATATTTCTGCAGGGATCTATCGTTGCGTTATTAATGATAAAAACAACTGTGGTACGGTCTCAGCTACTATATTCTTTGATAAAAAATTCTATAAGGAATGTTTTCCGGATTCTGAATAATATATAATTATTATGAAAAAAGTAATTCTAACAACATGTATTCTGGTATTTACTGCAGCTTATTTCAATGCTATTGGTCAGGACTTCAGTATTAAGGTTAATTCAACAGCTGTTACGTTGCCGGAGGGTGCAGATGGTAAAATTTATGTGATCATTGAGCAGGGAGAGCCTGAATATATATACTTTCTATATGATAGCGAGCCATGGCAAGGCGGAAACAAGATAAACGAAAGTGATCCTACATATAACAATATGTTTGTTTTTGAAAATTTACCTGCAGGAAGGTATTTTGCAGGAGCAATTGATAATTCGGGTAAAAGCACGTTCAAGGAGGTATTTATCAATGAACCTGACGAATAACTCCGGCTTTTAGCCAGTATTATTATGATACTATAAATAATAGATAAAACTTTCTGTAATGAATAAGAAGAAAAAAAGAAATATTTGCTTCTCAGTCTTAATACTATTACTGTTTATAAACAAAGTCATATATGCATTTGATTTTTCTGCAGATACAAACCATGTATCCTGCAATGGAGGGTCAGATGGTTCAATCATTGTAAGGATCACGGATCCGGGGTCGACTCCGTATACTTATCAGTTATGGAACAATAAACCTCCTTTCCTGGGAGGTTCAGGAACCTTAATCACTCAAATAGCACATGATTTTGACACTGCATATTTCGGCAACTTAACCGCTAAGGCAACTTATTATCTATGGGTTTATGATGATGTAGGAGCAAACAAAGGGCAGTACAATCCCGTCAATCAGCCTGCTCCGTTGGCTGCAGCAACAATAACTATTGTTAAGGCATTATCCTGTTATGATGCTGGTGATGCTCAGTTAAGGGCAAATATGAGCGGTGGAACACCTCCGTATGATAATATATGGAGCCCGAATACAGGAAGTCAGACAACACAGGTGGCTGTTAACCTGGGGCCGGGAATTTATTCGGTAACAGTAGATGACATAAATAATTGCGGCGGTGCTGCACAGATAGCGACTATTTTCTTTCTTCCTCCACACGACAGTATACCGCCCCAGATAAATATAACATCAATAGATACCACGCCGACCTGCACAGGCACGAGCAATGGTATAATACAGATAAATGCCAGCGGAGGCACTCCTGACCTTGATTATGCGATCAGGAGAATAGGTACGCCGGATACGACCTTCCAGGAAGGCAATGTTTTCGCATCTCTTCCGGGCGGAACATACAGGACATGGGTAGTAGATAATAATGGATGCACAAAACAAGGCAGTGACGCTGTCATCAGGGAAGCTCCTGTACCTACTGCTGATGCGGGAACAGACATAACAACATGCTCAGGCACGGCTGCAATAGCTATGGCAGGGGCCTCTGCTTCAGGATCTTACAGCGGCACGCCTACATGGAGTGGTGGCGGCGGACTGGGTGCCTGGACACAAAACTCCAATCCTGCACTTGCTACATTTACACCAACAACTGCTTCAGGATCATTTACAGCAACACTGACTCTTACAGGCGATCTGGGCTGTGCCGATGATGCTGACACAAGGGTCATTACATGGGGAACACAGCCTGTGGCTAATGCCGGAACTGATATTACAACTTGCTCAGGTATGGCAGCCATAGCCATGACAGGGGCTACTGCCTCGGGAACATACAGCGGCACCCCCACATGGAGCGGCGGCGGCGGCCTGGGAGCATGGACACAAAATGCCGATCCTGCGCTTGCAACATTTACACCAACTGCTGCATCGGGATCATTTACCGCTATGCTGACACTTACCGGTGCTAACGGATGTGTGGATGATTCAGATACAAGAGTTATTACGTGGGGAACACAACCTGTGGCTGATGCAGGAACAGATATCACAACATGCTCAGGCATGGCAGCAATACTTATGACAGGTGCCACTGCCACAGGAACATACAGCGGTACTCCTGCATGGAGCGGCGGCGGCAGCCTTGGCGCATGGACGCAAAATGCTAATCCTGCACTGGCAACATTTACTCCAACCACTGCCTCAGGATCATTTACTGCTACACTTACACTTACCGGGGCTAACGGATGTGTGGATGATTCAGATACAAGAGTTATTACGTGGGGAACTCAGCCTGTGGCTGATGCAGGTACTGATATTTCAACATGTACAGGGACGGCAGTTATACCTATGACAGGTGCCACTGCTTCAGGAACATACAGCGGTGCGCCTGCATGGAGCGGCGGCGGCGGCCTTGGCGCATGGACGCAAAATGCAAATCCCGCGCTTGCTACATTTGCACCAACAAGTGCTTCAGGATCATTTATTGCAACCTTAACACTTACAGGAGCTAACGGTTGTGTGGATGATGCTGATACAAGAGTTATTACCTGGTACGATCCCCCGGCAGCTGATGCCGGAACAAATATTACTACCTGTACAGGAACAGCAGCAATACCTATGACAGGCGCTACAGCTAGCGGCAATTACAGCGGACTGCCAACATGGAGCGGCGGCGGCGGACTCGGCGCATGGACACAGAATGCCAATCCTGCACTGGCGACTTTTACACCAACTGCTGCATCAGGATCATTTACTGCTACACTCACACTTACCGGGGCCAACGGTTGTCCTGACGATGCAGATACAAGAGTTATCACATGGGGCACACAGCCTGTAGCTGACGCAGGAACAGATATTACTACATGCACTGGTATGGCAGCTATAGCTATGACAGGTGCCACTGCCTCAGGAACATACAGCGGACTGCCGACATGGAGCGGAGGCGCCGGACTGGGGGCATGGACACAAAATGCTGATCCGGCATTGGCAACATTTACTCCGACTATTGCTTCAGGATCATTTACCGCTACACTGACACTCACAGGAACCAATGGCTGTGTTGATGATGCTGACATAAGAATTATCACATGGGGTACTCAGCCTGTGGCTGATGCAGGAACAGATATTACTACCTGCACAGGTATGTCAGCCATACCTATGACAGGAGCTGCAGCATCAGGAACATACAGCGGACTGCCGACATGGAGCGGCGGCGCCGGACTGGGGTCATGGACACAGAATGCTAATCCTGCAATGGCAACATTTACTCCAACCATTGCTTCAGGATCATTTATTGCAACCTTAACACTTACGGGGGCTAACGGCTGCGTGGATGATGCTGATACAAGGGTTATTTCATGGGGCACACAGCCTGTGGCCGATGCAGGTTCAGATATTGCTATATGCAGCGGCATGGCAGCCATAGCCATGACCGGCGCCACTGCCTCAGGAACATACAGCGGACTGCCAACATGGAGCGGCGGTGCCGGGCTCGGGGCATGGACACAAAATGCCGATCCCGCACTGGCTGTATTTACTCCAACTGCCGCATCAGGATCATTTATTGCTACACTGACACTTACAGGGGCCAACGGCTGTGCGGATGATTCAGATACAAGGGTCATCACATGGGGTACACAGCCTGTAGCTGATGCAGGAACAGATATTACTTCATGTACAGGGACAGCACCAATACCTATGACAGGAGCAACCGCCTCGGGAACATACACCGGTACTCCTGCATGGAGCGGCGGCGGTGGCCTTGGTACATGGACACAAAATGCCGTTCCTGCACTGGCAACATTCACACCAACTGCTGCCTCAGGATCATTCACCGCCACACTGACACTCACTGGTGCCAACGGCTGTGCTGATGATTCTGACACCAGGGTTATAACCTGGGGCACACAGCCTGTGGCCGATGCAGGAACAGATATTACTACATGTACGGGTATGGCAGCAATAACCATGACCGGTGCCACTGCCTCAGGAACATACAGCGGACTGCCGACATGGAGCGGCGGCGCCGGGCTCGGGGCATGGACACAGAATGCCAATCCTGCACTGGCTGTATTTACACCGACTACTGCCTCAGGATCATTTACTGCTACACTCACACTTACCGGGGCCAACGGTTGTCCTGACGATGCAGATACAAGAGTTATAACATGGGGCACACAGCCTGTGGCTGACGCAGGAACAGATATCACTACATGTACGGGTATGGCAGCTATACCTATGACAGGTGCCACAGCCTCAGGAACATACAGCGGACTGCCAACATGGAGCGGCGGCGGCGGCTTTGGTACATGGACACAAAATGCTAATCCTGCACTTGCTACATTTACTCCAACTGCCGCATCAGGATCATTTACCGCCACACTGACACTTACAGGCACCAATGGCTGCGTGGATGATGCCGACACAAGAGTTATCACATGGGGCACACAGCCTGTGGCCGATGCTGGAACAGATATTACTACCTGTACAGGCATGGCAGTTATAACAATGACGGGTGCAACTGCTACAGGAACATACAGCGGTACTCCTGCATGGAGCGGCGGTGGCGGCCTAGGTACATGGACACAAAATGCCGATCCCGCACTCGCAACATTTACACCTTCTACTGTTTCAGGATCATTTATTGCCACCCTGACACTGACTGGCACTAACGGTTGTGCCGATGATGCTGATACAAGAGTTATTACCTGGTATGATCCTCCTGCAGCTGATGCAGGAACAGACATTGCCACATG
>CAZFHF010000063.1:0-12187 GCA_964518655.1 uncultured Bacteroidales bacterium
CTTCGTCCAACTCAATTTTATGTTTAATTTTAACACTGTTTATTAATATTGTCTTGATATGATAAATGATTATCTTTGAATCAGATACTTATATGCAAACTAAACATAAAATCCTATTAAGTTAGAAAAAAATAAATGCAATATAATAGTAATATCTATATATTTATATATAATGATAAGTTTAAATGCAAGGTAAATTCATGACTCAAATAATTTAAATATTTATAAAGTAAAAATATTTTTCACAAAACTTAATAATGAAAATACTCCTTATATCCCCAACCGTTGATAACAAAAAAAGAACTAATAAAGGACTTATGATACCACAACTTGCCCTTTATATTTTAGAGGGCTTAACTCCGCCCGAGAATGAAGTTAAGATTATTGAGGAAGAGGTAGATCACATTGATCTTGAGCAGGAGTGCGATCTGGTCGGAATAAGCTGCATGACGGCAAATGCTCCGAGAGTTTACGAACTTTGTCAAGAATTTAAAAAAAGAGGCAAAACTGTAGTTCTTGGAGGAGTACATCCGACAATACTTACTGACGAAGCTTTGCAATATGCCGATTGTGTTGTAGTTGGTGAAGCAGAAGGAGTATGGGAAATACTACTCAAAGATTTCCAGAATAATAATTTGAAAAGAAAATATCATGATCCGATACCTGATTTAGGAAAATACATTCCAAAAGATTTCAGCAAAATTATCAAAAAAAGACTGTTTAATCTTATTCCGATAGTAACAACTCGGGGATGCCCATATAATTGTGATTTTTGCTGTGTCACAAATCTTTTCGGAAAAAAAGTCAGACATATACCTGTAGAAAATGTAATACGGGACATTCAGGAATCTGGTGCAAAGAATTTTATATTTCTGGATGATAATATTATTGGCCATCCAAAATATGCGAAAGCATTATTTAAAGCAATTAAACCCTTGAAAATTAAATGGGTAGGACAGGCTTCTATATCATTGCTGGTCAGAGATGATAAGCTTATGCAACTTGCAGCAGAAAGTGGATGCAAAGAACTTTTCTTAGGAATTGAAAGTGTGTCTGAGGAACAGCTACAATCAATGCATAAGACATTTAATGAAATTGAACATTTGGAAAGTGCCTTGAAAAGGATTAAAAAGATTGGTATCCTTATCCATGCATCAATGATTTTTGGTTTTGATAGTGACACAAAAAAAATATTTGATGAAACAGTTCGATTCTTAATAAGAAATAAAGTAAGTACTGTCTCCTTCAATATATTAACTCCTTATCCTGGAACAAAAATTTATGAAGATCTAAAAAAAGAGAATCGTTTGATAATAACAGACTGGAGATATTACGATCATAATACGGTTGTATTCAAACCCAAGAACATGACACCTTACGAACTACAAATAGGTAAAATCAATGCAAGGAAAAAGTTTTATAGCATATCGTCAGTTCTGGAACGATTAATAGGTAATCTCTATAATCCCATGATATATTTTCCCAGTAATTACGGACATATGAAACAAGTTAGAGTTGAAAAAAAAGGAATTGCAAAACTAAAGTCAGAATTATTGGAATATAATTAAGAATAATAAAGCACCTCTATATTCCTTTTAATATTACATTTCAACTAACTCCTTAAACATTAATATTTTCACAAAATACTAATAAGAAATATCAAAGTCAATTATTGAATAGTATTTGCTGAATGCTATGAATTAAGCTTTGGTTGTATAATATCAACAGTTAAAATTTTTGGTTCAATAATCATAAATCCTATCAATGTCCTTAGACAGGAAGTTTGAGATTTTGCCAGACAACTCCACAACAAAATTTATACCCCGCCAATTTCAGGGGGTCAAGAGCAATAATAATATACAGGAAAGTCATAATTCTTCACAAATTTTCATTATTGCTATAATTTTCAATTACTGTGGCAGTGAGATATAAAAACTTTATTCGTCATTTTCTTTTTGCTTTTTCTTATAACTGACTACTTTTTCTTCAAGCATCGCAATTAATTTCTTCTGTGTTTCAATTAACTCCAAAGCCTCCTGAAGACGTTTGTTTTTCTCATCTTTGTACCCTTGTAACTCATCAAAAAACTCGCTTATAGGTACTTTTAACAGTTCTGATATTTTGATCAGTGTCTCAATATCAATTGATGTTTTTCCCTCAAGGTAATTATAAACAGTAGAACGGCTCTTTCCTGTATACTTTACAATGTCCAAAATATTGATTTTTCTCTCTTCAGCCAATCTTCTTATTTTCAAGCCAATGTTCATATAAATATACTTTTTATTGTATATATGTGTATTTTATTGTACTTTTATGTCCTATCATTTAGACATTTTATATAAAAATTTACATATTTCAATCTAAATAATCAAGCAAATACAAAGTATTAACATTCATAAATATGGACAAAGAAGTAAAATAAATTGGAGGGCATGAAACATGACTGGTTATCGAGCTGCTTCAAAAATTATTTGGTTAAAATGGTACAATTGGCGGCTTGTTTATTAAAGATGACCTCGCATGTTCCTTTTTCAGAATGGAATGAACGATAAAGAAGTGGACGGCCATATCCGGAATCTTGCCGAACTTTTCATTATGCTTTATAAATACTTTTAAAGCTTCAACTAAATGCTCATCGAAAATCTTAATAATGAATACACAGATATTTAAAATACCGGTTTTAATTGTAGACGATGACAATGCGTGTGTCATACTCTTGCAGGAATATTTTGAAGGTCTTAGCCTGAATTTTTGTATCAAATGCGCTTCAAATGGACTTCAGGCAATAGAGTTATTCAATAAAAACAAGTTCGATTTGGTTTTTTTGGATATTGTATTGCCGAATTTAGGTGGTTTGGAGGTTTTGCAAAATCTTAAAACCAAAGCTCCGCATACTATCATATTTGCTTATACTGCCTATTGCATACCAACTGAAATAACAAGTTATTACAAAGCTGGCTTCAATGAAATCCTTGTAAAACCATTGAGTTTTGATACCTTTTGTAAGGTTGTGAAAAAATATTTATAGATAACTATCTGATTTTTATAATTTTCCTTGTTGTTAAACAATTATCAGATATTATTTTCAGATAATATATACCTGGCTCCAGTTGCGCCAAATTCAGAATTATTTTTTCGTTTTTGATAATATGTGAATACGAATTCATAAGAATTACCTTTCCTTCCAAATTAATCAATCGTTATTACCGATAGCAGTTGCATAGGAATAAAGTGTTGAAGCTCCATCAAAACCATACGGCATCATTGTTTGTATGGTTAAATCTTCTGAGTTTTGATAATAAATATTCCCATAATTTGAATCATCCATCTGATAAAAGATATGAACTTTATTGTCGCTTGAAACCTGAATGTTTGGATAGTGCCCATGATATCCGGGTTCCATAAAAAAATCAACACTACTCATAGAAGGATTCCAATATCCAACAGTAAAAATTGTCCCGTTTTTTGTATGCCTGTAGCATAAATGTGGAAATTTGTTTTTAACTGCCAAAGCCGGGAAATAAATATCATCTCCCGATGGAACGTTTTGAGAGAAGTGAGTTAATGTTCCACTAACATTTTCATTCGGGTCCTGTGCATAGGTATTGGATAGTATATCCTGGTTCCCAAAATGCACATAGCCATCCCCATCAACTTGCACAAGAGGAGACCAGTCCTCCAGATCTCCAATATATACTTCATTCCAGGTAACCTGAGCTTTTAAAACTTTTAAATTGTATAAAAGCAATAAGGCAATTACAATAACTCTTAATAGTATAGAAGTTCTCATAATAATAAATCGTTTAAATTATTTCCAATAAGTTGAAAAACTAAATAATGAATTACGGGTTAAAACTAATGTGAGTTAACGTTGATAGGGATAAAAAAGTCAGGTGTAAAGTTTATTGCTTATATAAATTTAGCTTTGTTTATTTAATTTTCCAAACAACTTCTTTTTTAGAACTAACAATTGTTAAGCATATAATACTTACAATATATTAGTTTTTAATAACTTTGAAAATAATTAAGAATAAACATCGGCTCTATTTCCCAGAACAGTAAAATAAGCTGAATAAAATCAGGTATACACACTAGTTGAACTAAACCAACATCAAGGCAGTATTTTTTTAAATCAATTTCTAAACAAATGATATTGTTATGAATCCATTGGAAATAAGAGAAACAGTAATGGCATTTCAGAAAAGCAGAATAGTATTAACTGCCTGCCAATTAGATATTTTCACATTTATTGGTGAGAAAAGCCATAATTCTGAAACCATATCAAAAGCTTTAAATTTAAATAAAGGTGTCACAGAAAGATTATTAAATGCTTTGGTAGCTTTGAAATTATTGGGAAAAAACAAACTCCTGATCAAATTTTAAAAATTGATTTGCAGGGTGTTGAATCAGTCATGGATGTTGGAGGAGGCTCAGGATGCTTTTGTATGGCTTTCTTAAATAGAAAACCTGAATTAAAAACAGCAATTTTCGATTTACCCAATGTCATCCCTATTTCAAAGGAAATTATTGAAAAGGAGGGTTTTTTAGGTAAGATTGAACTTTATGAAGGTGATTATACCAGAGATGAACTTCCCAAAGGGTTTGATTTAATATTTCTTTCAGCTGTCATTCACAGCAATTCATTTGAAACAAATCAGGAGTTAGTAAAAAAGTGTTTTAATTCACTGAATACTAATGGTAAAATTGTGATTCAGGATTGGATAATGAATGATGCTAAAACAGAACCTGTACAAGGAGCAATTTTTTCTATCAATATGTTAGTTGGAGTTGAAGGAGGCGATTGTTATTCAGAAAATGAAGTTATGGCCTGGTTACACAATGCAGGATTTTCAGGCATTATAAAAGTTGATGTTGAATCGGGTATAGGACAGGTGTTGGGAACAAAGAAATAGAATTTGACAGAATCGCTGCATCATTCCCTGTTTTTCAGATAATTATGGATGGCTGATATAATATTCTTCCGGGTAATGATCCCCAGGATAACATTCGGATTTTTAGGATCTGTAACAGGTGCTCTGCCGATGTTCCGTCTGCCCAGTTTTTCAAGGGCATAACGGAGATTTTCGTTCGGGGAACAGCAAACCAGGTCCGTTGACATGATCTCACTTATTTTATGGTCTCCCATTTTCATAGCCAGGGCCTTGTTAATATCTTTATGGGTGACAATACCGTTAAGTTTTCCTTCATTATCAATAACAGGAAATCCCCGGTGGCGCGTTTTCTTTATCATTAAGCCTACTTCTCTGATGATCTGATCCTGTTTTACCTCGATCACATTTACCGACATTGCTTCAGACACCAGAATGGTTTCAAGAATATCCTGGCGAGGCCGGTTTTTGATATTCACTCCGCGTCGTACAAGTTTCAGCGTATAAATGGATTCAGGAGATAATTTACGAAGGATCAGGAATGTGACAATAACGGCGGCCATCAGGGGAAGGATGATCTTATAATCGTTGGTAAGTTCAAACAGCATGAGAATAGAAGTTACAGGCGCCTGTGCTGCTCCAGCAAAAACAGCAGCCATACCAATAAGTGCGCAGGCACCAGGTCGAATACCTAAATCCGGAAAAAGGATCAGGGTAAGTTTGCTAAAGGCCACTCCAAGCATAGCACCTATAAAGATCGATGGGGCAAAAACGCCACCTGAAGCTCCTGAGCCAAGAGTTAAAGAGGTTGCCACCATTTTGGCAAAGAGCAGGATAATTGCCAGTGAGGTAGCAACCCGTCCGTAAAGAGCAAACTCTATATGTTCATACCCGACTCCGAATACCTGTGGATACCACAAGCCGATGACACCCACCATCAGGCCACCAAGCGCAGGAAGAAAATACTCGGGTATGGGCAGCTTATTGAAAAGATCCTCGGATTTATACAACAGCTTGATAAATAAAAATCCGGTGACAGCAGCCAGCAGTCCGAAAGCCATGTAAAAGACAATTTCCCATGCACTGTTCAATTGATAATTTGGAATATTAAAAGAAGGATTATTGCCAAGGTAATATCTTGATACTAAGGTGGCTACAACTGAAGAAAGAATAACCGATGAGATGCGGCGGGGAGAATAGTCCCTGAGAATTACTTCAAGGGCAAAGAATATTCCTGCCAGGGGTGCATTGAACGTAGCAGCAATTCCTCCACTGGCTCCGCAGGCAACCAGGATTTTTATTTTATCCCCGGAAAGTCTAAAGATCTGTCCGAGGGAGGAACCAATAGAACTGCCTATTTGAACAATCGGGCCTTCACGCCCTACGGATCCGCCTGAACCGATACTCAGTGAAGAGACAATAGCCTTAATCAGAGCTACACGAAAACGGATCTTTCCCTCCTGCATATCCACTGCCATCATGACCTCTGGTACGCCATGTCCTCGCGTCTCCCTGGCCAGAAAATATATTATGAGCCCAACGACCAGGCCCCCAATAGCCGGGATAATAATGACATAATAATCGCCTATAAAAGAGAATAAAATCTTCCCTCTGTCAAAAAACCAGTGTTGGAAGAAACGAATAAGCCATCTGAAAACAACGGCTCCATATCCGGCGCCCAGACCAGTCAATACGGCAAATATAAGCAGGAAGGTAACATCGGATTGCCGGAGGGTTTTAGCAAGTCGCCCTAACCTGTTATACCCGTTATTTTTTCTTTCCTGAATCATATGTTCTTTGGCTCAGATAAACAATAAATTTTTAATTTACCATTCATAGGAAAAACCTTAAAATTAAGAAAATCCTGGAGTAAATAAAAATATGGTCAGGCCAGAGACTGTCTGTTTTCAAATTAAGTTGGACAAAATAAATGTTCAAAAATCACAAATCCTGTCAATATCTTTAGCCAGAAAGTTCGATATTTTGCCAGACAAGTCCACAATTGATAACCAACCTCTTAGAGTTTTTTACCGGTGGTTGGTTTTTTATAACCGCGTATTCCATAAATATTAGATATTATTTTAATTAATGGAATTAACAGAAATACAACTTAAGGAAATACATATATTTTTGACCACGTCACTTTGACGATTCACATTTTCTAGTATTTTCAATAAGTTTCGCTTGTCCGAACACAAATTCCACCATTGGAGTAATTCTGTACCAGCCAATGTTCCATGTGTGTCGCACCATAGTACTCATTAGTCCCTTAGGGTTGAAGTAGATCAACTTTAATAACACCCGCTGCTGACGTTAGATAAACTGAATTACTATCAAATCCCACTCCACCATAGCATGCTGCAATAACATAATATGCACCGCTTAATGAATGCTCTGTTATACCTTCATTTGTGATCATAACCAGTTTATTCCCTTCAACAGGTACGGTTACAATTGTGGAATCCTTTGCAAGAGCAAGATTAAAAAGCTGTCCGATACGAGGATTTTCATAAAGAATCTCAGCTGTTCCAGGCTGCCCTAGCTTATTAATAGGATATCTTAAAATACGCGAGCGGGCACATTCAGCTAGATACATATTTTTAAAATCAAGATCGAAAAATATATCGGATAAACTATATTCCTGTTCCCTTCCCAACTGGTTATCAATATATACCGTTGGGGTTAGTAATGTATCAATTTTAAATACTTTATCCTGAATATCATCCGCAATATAAATATTATTTAAAGTATCCAGAACAAGATCTATTGCACGTTTTATTCCCATGGAAGATGAAGTAAATAATGTTGTTACCTCGCCCCCAGGGGTCACTTTTACCACATGATCACCTAAGGGGATATAACAATTCCCTTCTTTATCCATATCCAATCCCGGACCGATATGGGTTCCTGATAATTGTGTAATATCGGTCATGGTCCCTTCCGGAGTAACTCTTGACAGTTTCCCATTTCCAGGAGTGTTTGCGCTGACGATATACATAAATCCGTGGTTATCAAAATGAATGGCATAGGTTCCGTATCCAGCGTTTAACAGAAATAATTTTCCCGTATAAGTTTTAACTGAATCAAGAGATTTTAGCATGTTATCGGTTGCTGAATAATTGGTATCCTTTTTACTCGTCTGAGCATGAATAGAAAAGATAAATAGCAGGATAAAAAGTACGACTCGACTGAAAAGAGAAATGCTTCTTCCCATACCGGAGTATACTCTCCTGATGACGAATTCGTGCTGATAAAATAATAATATTTTTTTCATAATAAACTCCTTAGCTAATAATGATTATTACTCATGAATTAACAGGTATAAAAATAGCTTAGCTGTATATCATAAATCGTCCTGATTCGTGATTCAGGACATCTTCAGGCAAAACCTTTACCACGGATTTTCTCAGACTAAAAGATAAAAAACCCCCTCTTTTCTTCCCCTCTTACTTAAGGGGGGATGCAAGGGTAGTGATCTTTACGTGTAAGTCAGTGGCTAAAAAAAATGATAGTATTAATGAGTTTTGCTACCAAGGGAATATTTGAATTGTTTGGGAGTCATCCCTGCATATTTCTTAAACGCTTCGTTAAAAACTGATTTGGAATTGAATCCCGCCTCGTAGGCTATGCCAAGAAAGGACAAATGTTGAGAGGATTCTTCCCTGATCCGGCGTTTGACTTCTTCAACCCGGTAACGGTTGATAAGATCATAAAAACTGGATTTTAAACAAACATGAATAGATTGCGAAATATTACGTGCCGGTATCTGTATATTCTGGGAGAGATCTTTTAAGCATAAGGAAGGGTTTAAATAGGGTTTTTCATGATCCATATAGCTAATTAATCTCTCAGTAATGCGGTTATAATCAGCGAGTTTCAGACGTGACCTGGGATATCGCCTTGGAACTGCGATACCTGATAAATAATCCGATTTGACAACGCTGTTATAAGTCACTATCAAGGCGAATAAAAGATTGATAATCACCGAAATAAAAGTGATTGTATTATCCATCTTGCCCAACTGGATTCCGGTTGCCCAAAAAATCCATTGAAAAAAATTTAACAACCACATGATGACAAAGCCGTATAATAACACTTTAAACCATTGCAGGTTAATCTGTTCAATCGTTGAATAATAGTCTTTAAGTTTCCTGCGGTAATCCGCAATGACATTAAAAATAATAACAAGGTATGTTGCCACCTGTCCATGAATGATGCCGTACATAAACAGATAAAGAGTTTGATCTGCCTGCTGTAATATTGTTCCCTGTCCGGCAAATCGTTTCAAACACAAAACAATAAAAGAAAATATAACGATAATTACATAAAGCAATCCGTGTAGCAGGTGACCCGGTTTTAACCGGAAGGTATGGTTACAAAGAGACAGAATGTAAAGATACAGAAAGGGCATTAATAAGGCATAAGCAGAGCTTCCCACAACCGCGATGTAAGGTTCCATAAGGCTTGGAAGCCAGTGAAAAAGAATCAGGAAATAATTTCCAGGGATCATGGCATTGGAGACCAGGAATCCGCCTAATAGCAAATTGCTCAGCCTTTTTCCCTTTTTATAGCTAAAAACAATAATCGCCAGCAGCAGCAATTGAATCAGGGTTAATAAGCTGGCAATATCTATACTACTTAATTTCATAATATCATATCATTCCATTTGACGATTTACATGCATATGTACGAGCCATATAAAAAATAACTCCTGTTGTCATAATCATAATTAATACAACTTTTTTCATACGTTTGAAATTTTTTAATTGTCTGATAATAAATTAATTTAAATTTTAATCCTTCTTGTTTTTGAAAATATAATTTAAATTTTTCATGATAGTTTCATAATAACAAAAATATACAGTCTTTATATAAATCAAAATTATAATTATATTACATCTCGTATTATAAATAAAAACTTAGTCTGTTAATAAAAGCAGTAAATAAACTATTATTGAAAAATAAAAAACAATTGCAACCTTTGTTAAAGTTTACAGATCTTGGAATAATAAGAAGCAAATGGTAAAAACCGGGACCTCCCCTGTAATACGTGTTAATGAAGTATACAAATCATTCAGGAATGTTCATGCCGTAAGAGGCATCAGCCTTGAAATAAGGCCCGGCGAGTTCGTGGCTGTCCTGGGACCTAATGGTGCAGGGAAAACAACTCTCGTAGAAATGATTCAGGGCATACAAAAAGCGGATAAAGGTAAGATACTTATTAAAGGCAAACCATGGAGGAAGGAAAATCATGCTGAATTCAACCGCCTGCTGGGTATATCATTACAGGAAACATGGTTTATTGAAAAACTAACTGTAAAAGAAACCCTGGTTCTATTTGCTTCTTTTTATAAGCTGGGAGCAAAACGGGTTAATGAGATTATCAACATGGTAAACCTCCGGGATAAACACAAAGCTTATGTAAAAAACCTTTCAGGGGGACAAAGGCAAAGGCTGGCACTTGGTATAGCGTTTATTAATTATCCTGAAATACTGCTGCTCGACGAGCCGACAACCGGATTAGATCCCACCGCCCGCCGGGATATCTGGAAAATACTGCTCACGCTTAAGAAAGAAAGAAATACATCACTTATCCTTACCACACATTACATGGAAGAAGCCGAGCATTTATGCGACCGGATTATAATTATCGACCATGGCAAAATACTGGCCCGCGGCACACTCAATGAGCTTTTAAACCAGTGTAATTCGAACGAGATTATCGAAGTATCATTCGATCAAGACCCTGACTTCAGCCTCCCTGCCTTGCCGGGAATACGAAAAATAAGAAATGATGACGGCTTAAATTACCTTGAGGTTGAAAGGATAACTGATACATTGCCTGTATTAATGAAAAAAGCAACAGAAAATAATATTAAAATAAAAACACTGGAATGCAGGAAAGTCACACTGGACGACTTATTTATTTCAATGACCGGCAGACACCTGAAAGAATAAAAACTTTAAAGATTGAAACATCCGCTTATACAATTAATACTTGCACATATCCGTGAATTCCTTCGCGAACCCGGATCAGTATTCTGGTCATTCGGATTTCCAATTCTTATGGCCCTGGGTCTCGGGGTGGCATTTTCAGGAAAGAAAGAACTGTTGCATAGTGTTGCCCTTGTGCCTTCCCAAACCATAGAAGATACGCTAATCAGTAATACCTTATTCAGTGGTGCTTCGCCTTTTGATACAATTATTGAGAAAAAATTCGAAAGCGGATATGGAAAAACCAGGTATCTGTTTCATGTCACATCCTGGGAAAATGCTGAACTGCTGTTGAAACGCGGTACAGCATCATGCATTATCACTGAGAAACATAATCAGATAACCTTCCACAGTGATCCCCTGAATCCCGAATCGGAACTGGTGAGTATACAATTATCACGGTTTTTCAAAACCGGGGAAATAGAAACATTCCAGGGTAATATAGAACTTCTTGAAACCAAAGGACTGCGTTATATTGATTTCCTTGTGCCCGGTTTGCTGAGCCTGGGAGTTATGATGTCAGTCATGTGGGGCGTATGTTATGCGTTGATAGAAAAAAGGTCAAAAAAGCTTTTACGGCGTATGGTTGCCACTCCAATGAGAAAGGCTCATTTTCTGATTGCCCAGTGGGTATCGCGTATGTTTGTCACTTTTCTCGAAACAACCATCCTGCTTGTATTTGCTGTATGTTTTTTCAGGGTATCTATCCAGGGTAGTCTTTTTGCATTTATTATCCTTCTGATTGCAGGGAATTTCTGCTTTTTTGGCTTTTCTATACTCATCTCATCCCGTACTGCCAACATGCAACTGGGAAATGGCTTAATCTCAATTATAACAACTCCAATGATGGTTTTATCAGGTATCTTTTTCAGTTACCAGAATTTTCCTCCCTGGGCCGTATCAGTGATAAAACTGCTGCCTCTCACAAAGCTTGCTGATGAAGCAAGGAATATTATTAATGAAGGAGCAGGGTTCCTCCAGGTTTATGACGGAATACTTGTGCTTGGCATATTGGGTTTTATAGCATTCCTTATTGGTTTAAGAATTTATAAGTGGTATTAATCATATAAAGAAGGGACAGCGCACTTGTTAAGGGCGCTGTCCCTTCTTGCTTATTATTTCTGCTGCATATTCGCCAGTCTGAATAATTTGACTACCTTTATAAAAAGTTTATACCGCAACAATCATTTCTCGTTTTTGCCAAATTTAATCTCCAATCATGAAAATTGCGTATATCGGAACATACCCGCCCCGGGAATGTGGTATTGGAACCTTTACCAGGAACCTGCTCAATTCGATGGTTA
>CAZFHF010000064.1:0-12071 GCA_964518655.1 uncultured Bacteroidales bacterium
TAACTTATAGACTATTAGTTGATAGATGAAATTAAATAATTTGGTGTTCAGGGGTTTAGTTAGAAATAGGGTTTTCTTAAATTTTAACCCTATTGCTGTCATTTTTTCATTTTTTTTATTTTGCCCAAATTTCTTTTTCTGTTTTTATATACGATTCAACATGCAATAATGTAATTTTTATTACATAAACAAACATATAGTTTTGATGAAATATTGGGGAAGAAAGATGAAAAATTCCCGGTGATTTATATTATTGATTTACTGAGCCTTACGTCTATTTTAGAGAATCTAAATATATCATTTTCAAACTTTTGCTGGTTATAGAAAATCAGTAAATCTCAAAGACCGGCAAAATGAGCCTGGTTTTATTTTTTTTAAAAGGAAAAAGTACGGGTTAAGAATAAGATATTTCCAATAAATTTACAATTCAAACTGCAGCCCGGCGGGGTATTTGATTTACAAATTTCTGTTTACGTCTGAAAGTTTATCCCAAATCTCATTAAGTTCATTTGGATTTATTTCCTCAACGATAATTTTATTTTTCTTTTTTGTCTTAATGCTATAAATGTTCTTGGCCTTATTCACTTTAACTTATATTTACTGGTATATAAATAATGAAATAATCAGGTATAAATCTATGAAGTTATTTTCAATAAGCGGCATTTTCCGGTCTGTTTTTGACAATCCGCCAGAATATTAACTTAAACATTAAGAATTGATTGTTTAAAGAAAACTACCTGACAATAAATCTTAACTCCCTGCTTGAAAAATTGATTTTAGTCCCGGAAGCATTCCATCCCCATACACCCCAGTAATATATATGTCCTTTTTCCAGTGAATCTGCTTTTATAAGTGGCTCTGAATCAGAAATGTTCATTCTTTTAATGCCCTGGTCAAATTCCACAAGTCCGTTTACTCCTTCTGTAAGACCAGAATGCCATATCCATACAATATCCGATGTGTCATTAACAATTGAATAATTTTCAATTTTAATATTTTCGTTAAATATAATAGCACATAATAATTTACTTTCAACTGAATCCCATGCTAATGTTGGTGTTGAGGTGAGCGTGTCGATAGTTTCAGAATCATAACTTAAGTCCCCCCTCACATATACAGAATCTCCCGAACCAGTATAATACCAATAAGGAGGAACTTCTATTTCATAACTGTTCTGGAAAATTAAATACTCATTAAATATTGTATCTTCATCTCTTTCACAACCTGCATAATATAGCATCAATAGAAAAATTACCAATATTTTCAAGCATCTCATTTAGTTATATATTAATTATTCAAAAACATATTTGTAATCCAAAGTTAAGTATCAATCTTTCTTCGAGTTTATTTGCATAATAACTCCCGGCCTGGCCCAGATAGTTAAAATTATACTTTTTTATATCAAAGTTATATGAAAGGTATCTGAAATCTATACTTACTGACTTATTCATATCCAGAAAAAATCTGGTTCCGACAATCGGCTGGTATGTAATTCCGCCATTATTAAAGGCAAAGGCAAATGTACAGCCAATATAAGTGGAAAACCTTCTGATGTCAGGTTTTGTTAAATAAATCAACATTGATGGCCCTGCAAAACCAGTTATATATGTACTGTCATAATCCTCTTCAATTCCCGGCAGAGTTTCATGTTCAACCAGCTGTCCTGAAGTAACCATTGATACATCTATACCCGCTGCTATTCTTCTGAATTCAGCAATTTTTAACAGCCTGTAATAAGACAATCCCAGAAACCAGTCAGCGTTTGTTGTAACAGGCCATGCTATTTTCAGACCTATATTGTGGCGTGGCATATAAGGTAAAGAATCGGCATAAACCATCCTGTACTTCATGAGCTCACCTGAATAATCAGCAAATTTAAGCTTATACTCCTGCGATTTATATCCGACCTTTGAAAATTTCAGATATACTGTATCCTCAGGATTATCAGTAACAATCTCAGATTTGAACATTCCCAGGTAAAGACAATTCCAATAATCTTCATCATCATAATAACAACTTAAAGTCCTGGTATTATAAATGTCTTCATTATGTGTTATTTTAACATTGACATCTTCGAGTGGCAGGTTAGCAACAAAAATACGTCCCTTTAGCAATATCCTGTATCTTGGAACCAATTTCACTATTATAGTATCATTTTCCCTGTTTGGAACATAAAAAAAGGTTGTGTCAAAATATTTATAATCTTTTTTATGAAACTCCAGAGTAATCCCTCTGCCCCGTGGTTTCTCAAATGAGGGTAAGTATAACCTGTAGAATCCTTCATAATTGCTATAGGAAGAATCTCTGAATTCACTTGTATTGAGTAAGATCTTAACGCTGTCAACAGGCTCATTAAAAATACTCAATACCTGTCCGTCAACGTAATAGTCTGAAACCGTATCATTCTTGTAATTATTGTAAGAATTATTGTACTTACTTAAATCCGGAACAGGATTATTATCAATACCCGACTGCAACAAATAATCTTGTCCGGCAATTTGAATTATCTTAAAAGAAAAAATTAATAACAATGAAATTTTCATCATACAATAATAATTTGCCTTAACATAAATTCAAATACATATTTAATATACAAAAAATTTTTATGTTCTTTAAATGAAGACCATAAATTTTCTCTAATATTTCAACACTTTTTAACTTCAGATGCTTTCCTTTATTAAAGAAACATTCTCAAATATCTGTGCACTATGCAATAAGCCTCCGTATTGATATAGTTAAAAATATTTACTAAATTAGGAAATATTCAGGCTTACAGGTTAATTTCGATAAGCAAATATTCACTAAATTAGAAATTTTCAATTTAAGCAAGTTTATAAAATAACCTTATATTCACATATTTATTCTTAATGGCATAGAATTTATAAAAATTCAAATGAGAAATTTGCAATTAAGGACAAAACTAATTCTTGGGATTTCATCAGCATTTGCAGGAATTATAATATGCTTTATATTTATCACGGGACTTTCTATTAATGATCTGAGCGGAATCATTGAAAAATATACTTTACCTGCAGATATAATCTTCAAAATTCTCAACAAACAGGCGATATATAATATAATTGTTTTACTAACAGGTTTAATTTGTGCAATTCTGCTTATTATTTCTATAACCAATCCCTTCTTAAAACAAATTAAAAATATTTCCACTGAAGTAAATAAGATCAGAGATAATAACTTTGACATAAAATTAATCGCTAATAATAAAGAATTACAGGTTCTTAGCGAGGCTTTTAATTTAATGTGTGATCATATAAAAGATGTATATCAAACATTGGAAGAAAAGGTAGTGGCAAGAACATCTGAAATAACCAGGAAGAATGCCGGATTAAAGGAAAAACAGAATGAGATATTAAAGCAGAATAAAAAATTAAAAGATGCTTATATGGCTCTTAAAGAAAGCAGGCAAAAATATGAAAATGCAGAGGATTTAATAAAGGAGAAGGAAGAAGAATATAAATTATTGTTTAATAAAGCTTACGATTTTATTTTTCTGTTTGAAATTACTGATGATTTTAAGCCTGGCAAGTTTTTAGAAGTCAATGACTATACTATAAAAAAACTTGGTTATTCAGAAGAAGAATTGCTGGCAATGTCGCCTGCTGATCTTACTGCTGTTGAATCCACAGATAGTTCAGGTGAAGATCCTCTTACCAGCAATTTAAAATTTGAGAGTATATGGGAAGCCAAGAACGGAAGTTTTATAAATGTTGAAATAAACAGTCATAATTTCAAAATACAAAATAAAAACGTAGCAATTGCCATTGCAAGGGATATTACTGAACGAAAGCACGCTGAAGAAGAAATCCGGTATGTAAACGAAGAGTTGATCAACCAGAAAGAAAATCTTGAAGCTTTGATAGATAATCTTACTCAAACCCAGGAGCAGCTTGTACAATCGGAAAAAATGGCTGCACTTGGACAACTTATTGCCGGGATTGCACATGAAATAAACACCCCGTTGGGCGCCATTAAAGCATCTATAGGCAATCTGAATGATTCTCTGGATAAAGCTCTCAATGAACTTCCGGCTTTTGTTACAGGCAGCACTTCAGAAGATCTGAAAACTTTCATCAAAGTCCTGGACTTATCAAGTAATGCAGTCCCGAATATACCATCACGGGAAAAGAGAAGATTCAGAAAAGAAATTGCTAAAGCCTTGGTTGAAGCAAATATCGATAACCCTGATATCATTGCTGATATATTGATTTATCTGCATATATTTGAAAAATACCAGGAACTTATTGAATTATTAAAAAACAAAAAATCCATTGACATACTTAGGATAGCAAGAGATTTTGCATCTATTCAGAAAAATACGCATACAATATTATTAGCTGTTGAGAAAGCGACTAAAGTGGTATTTGCTCTTAAAAAATATGTTCACAGAGGCATTGCAGGGGAAAAAGTGCCAACTGATATAATTGACGGTATAGAAACAGTACTTACTTTGTATCAGAATCAACTTAAGCACGGCATCGAAGTTGTAAAAAATTATGAAACACTTCCTTTGGTTAGTTGTGACCAGGACGAGATAAATCAGGTATGGACAAACCTTATACATAATGCAATACATGCAATGAATAATAAGGGCCTTTTAAAAATAGCCGCATTAAATAAAGGAGATTATGTTGTCGTTAGCATTGCTGATAATGGATGTGGTATTGAACCGGATATTCAGAATAAAATATTTGATCCCTTCTTTACAACAAAAAAGCAGGGCGAAGGGAGCGGTCTCGGACTGGATATTGTTAATAAAATTGTCGAGAAACATGACGGTAAGATAAATTTTAATAGTGAGCTCGGTAAAGGAACTGAATTTACTGTTGAATTACCGGTAAAGTAAATATTTCTATTATGAATAAAAAAGCTATTCTCTGTGTTGATGATGAAGATATAATTTTAGAAAGCCTTAACGAACAATTAAAAAAAATTTTCGGTGAAGATTTCCTGTATGAAACTGCAGAAAATGCAGAAGAAGGAATGGAAATTATTGAAGAATTGATTAAAGATGGCATAAAAAACATTATTATTGTAACAGATTGGTTGATGCCCGGGACAAAAGGAGATGAATTTTTAATTAACGTACATGAAAAGTACCCGTCAATTGTTAAAATATTGCTTACAGGTCAGGCTAATGAAGAAGCCATAAACAGGGCAAAAGAGAAAGCCGACTTATTTGCTGTGATACATAAACCATGGGTTGAAGAAGACTTATATAATATAATTAAAACCGGACTTGATATAAATGACTAATAAAGATGTAATACTGTGTATTGATGATGAAATTATTGTTTTGGATTCTCTGAAGGAACAGCTTCAAAATGAATATGATGATTATATTATTGAAGTTGCCGAAAGCGGGGAGGAAGCAATGGAGATTATCGATGAAATGATTGAGAATGGTATAGAACTGCCGGTTGTTATCGCTGACTTTATAATGCCCGGGATGAAAGGAGATGAGCTGTTAAAACAAATATTTCACCTTGCACCTGATACTAAAAATATTCTGTTAACCGGCCAGGCAAGCATTGAAGGTGTAAGCAATGCAGTAAACCATGCAAATCTGTACAGATTCATTGCCAAACCGTGGGATAAGGAAGACCTTATTCTAACAATAAAAGAAGCCTTAAGAAGCTTCTACCAGGAAAAAACTATTATTAAACAAAACATTGAACTTAAGGAGCTTAATACAAACCTTGAACGTAAAGTCGAACTGCGCACCCAGGAGCTTAAGGAGCTTAATGCAACAAAGGATAAATTTTTCTCAATAATCGCGCATGATCTTAGAAATCCTTTCAATACATTGCTCGGCTTTGCAGAACTTATAATTACTAACATCCACAAATATGATAAAATACAAATTGAAGAATTTGTTGGGATAATACATAAAACTGCAAAAAATGCATATTCACTTCTTGAAAATCTCCTGGATTGGGCTCGTTCCCAGACAGGACGCCTGGAAATAAAACCTGAAATCATCAATATCTATGGAATAATTGCTGAAAATATTGAATTGCTAAGCAATAATATCGCCAGGAAGAATATAGAACTGGTAAATAAGGTTAATAAAAATGTAAAGGCTTTTGCTGATCCCAACATGATACATACCGTAATAAGGAACCTGTTGTCAAATGCAGTAAAATATACAAATTTCAGGGGAAAGATCGGGATCAGTTCAAAACAAGCCGGTAAATTCGTTGAAATATCCATTTCCGATACAGGAATCGGGATAAAAAAAGAAAATTTAGATAAGCTTTTCAGAATTGATATGAATTTCATCACCAAAGGAACTGACGATGAAGTTGGAACAGGCCTTGGGTTGATTATTTGCAAAGAATTCATCCAAAAAAGTGGAGGGGAAATACGCGTTAACAGTAATTATGGCAAAGGCAGCGATTTTATCTTTAAAATACCTGTGGCAAAAGAATAAATAACAATATTAATATTCCTGCAGTAGCTTTAAAATCTGTTATATCTGACTATCTACACTTGCCAATTATTATCTGTGATTTTATATTTGCTTTCTTTACCTGAAATGATAAATATCTTGCTTAAAGTATAAATATCTCTGTTTTTGAGAAAATTAATGCTATTTTTTATAAATTAGTATATACTGTACTTTTATATACGTATTGATATAAACTTTTTAAGATAATTGATGTTTTATCCCGCAGATCATAATAATAGCCTTTTATTAGCATTAAATATTTTTATTTGACAAATAATTACATAAATAGAATAAAAGAAAGCGGCAAAAAAAAGCTGCCTAAAATGTTGTATTCAGCAATTTTTATAATAATATGTCTTTTTATCAATATAACATCTTTTGGTCAGGGCGGTACAAGAAACAAATACTTTGAAGCAGATTATGCCCTGCAGTTATATGACTACGAAACTGCATTAAAACTATTTCTGCAGTTGCATAAAAGCGATCCTGAAAATGCCATGTACAACTACAGGGTCGGACAGTGTTATATAAATCTGCCGGATCAGAAGAAAATGGCGCTGCCCTATCTTGAAAAGGCAATAAATAGTATTTCAGAAGATTTTAAGGACGGGAGTTATACTGAAACAAATGCTCCTGTAGAAACTTATTACCTGCTTGCAAAAGCATATCATGTAAACGAAAAGCTTGATGATGCTATATATTACTATAATAAATATCTTCCATATACGAAAGATAATGCCCTTATAACCAGTATCAACAACCAGATAAAAGCTTGTGAATACGCAAAAATATTAATTAATAATCCTGTTGGTATTGAAATTGTTAAACTGGATGAAAATATAAACTCGGATTTATCAGAAATATACCCTGTTATTTCAGAAGATGAGACCTTTATGCTGTACCTGGTAAAAGATAAAAATAGAAATATAGTCTATTTCACAAAAAAAGAAGGACAGGAATGGTCAACACCCAAGAATATCAACAGTGCTATAGGTTCTTTTGGAGATGCCTTCCCTTCGTCAATTTCCACCGATAAAGAAAGAGTATATTTTACATTAAAAAACTTCTTTACAAGCGATATTGGCTATGCCACATATGTTAATGGCAGGTGGGCAAAAATTAATGAATTAAAGAAACCTGTTAATACGAAATCATGGGATTCACATGCATTTGAATCAGCTGATGGCACCGAATTATATTTTGTAAGTGACAGAAAGGGCGGTATAGGGATGCTGGATATTTATAAATCTGTAAAAAACTCAAAAGGAAACTGGGATAAGCCAGTAAACCTGGGAAATACTATTAATACTGCCTTAAATGAAATTATGCCGATTTTATCACCTGACGGGAAGGAGCTGTATTTTATCTCAGAAGGTCATTCTTCCATTGGAGGTTATGACGTATTCCTTTCAGTGAAAACTGGTCAAAATACCTGGTCAGAACCCGTAAACTTAGGCTATCCGATAAACACGACAGATGATAATGTGTATTTCAGACCCATAAACAATGGAATATTTGCGTACACGTCTTTCCCCCAACCGGAAGATATAAACAACTTCGATATTTACCGGATAGAGATTTTTTCAGAGAAGAATCCGAAAAAAGTTCTGTTAAAAGGAAACCTGGCCATGGAAAATAACTTTTCGTATTTTGGGGATTGCAAAGTTTCAATTGTTGATATGGTTCTGTCAGATACAATTGATACTATCTTTCCTGATATTATTAACGGGGATTTTCAGTATGTTCTTACAGCGGGTAATTACAGGATAGTATTTTCAAAAAAAGATTATAAACAACATACTGAAGAATTATATGTCACCTATAATTACCCTGAGCCTTTTATTGAGATAAACCCGAAGTTTGAAGAACTGCAGGAAGAAATCATTTTAGCTGACAATACAGATGAACCGGAATATGAGCTGGCTGCTGAAGAGCAACCTGCTGATATTTTACCTGAGAGTGATTATGATACACCGTTATATATTGAAGATGATAATAATATAGAACCTTCAATTACTAATAAAGAGCCGGATATTGAAAGAACAATTACTGAAAAACCAGATGATAACTATTATTCAAAAAAAGCAGGAGATATAGTTTATACAATACAGATTATGGCTCTTAAAAATCCTGTCCGCCCTGATTATTTTAAAAATGTTGATGATATTATGGTTCAGATAGGTAATGATGGATTTTACAGGTATGTCACCGGAAAATATTATGATATCAATGACGCAAAATATAAGTTAAATGAAATATCCGCAATTAATTATCAGGGAGCATTTGTTAGAAAGCTGGATTTGTCGCAATACATTAATGAAAACTATTATAACTCGTCTCATTCGCCTGAAAAAAAACAGGATAATAACAGCGCTAA
This sequence comes from uncultured Bacteroidales bacterium, assembly GCA_964518655.1. Classification (GTDB taxonomy): domain Bacteria; phylum Bacteroidota; class Bacteroidia; order Bacteroidales; family UBA10428. The sequence continues at coordinate 8,847 of CAZFHF010000064.1, forward strand.
TTGCTATACCATTCAGATAATGGCATTATATAATCCTGTAGCAGTATCATATTTTAAGAATCTGAATGATATAAAAATAAGCTATGGCACTGATAAAATATTCAGGTATACATATAAGCAATTCACTATATATGATTATGCCAGGGCTGAAATAAATAAAATCCAGGGCATGGGTTATAAAGAAGCATTTATCAGAAGAATATCGGATATATCAAATTACTGATCCTTGATTACAGGAAATGACCATAGGATCTGAATTTGTTTTTGTGCAAGTATTAATATTTTACCCTTTATTTTTGCTTGTATTAGCTAATATCACCTTGCATTTAGCTATGATTTTTCTATTATTTTACAAAAAATATCCTTTTGCGTAAGAATTATCAAATATTTCGTATTTTGTTTTAAATTTTCACGAACTTTTAATAGATTTAATATTAGAATTAATCTTCGTAAAAGCATAATATTTTGATATAATTAATGTTGCATGACGATAACTGACCAGGATTACCAGCTGTTTATATATACTTTGAAGCAATCGTCAAAATACGACTTTAGTCAATATTCTGAAAAATCGCTAAAAAGAAGACTTATAAAAGTACTTTCAGATAACAATATTAATATTACCACATTAATAAATAAAATAAAGAACAGCAAGGAATTTGTTGAAAAAGTAGTAAAAGAAATTACTGTAAATACTACAGAACTTTTCAGAGATCCGCAGGTTTGGCAGGCAGTAAGATATGCTATACTGCCGAAGCTAAGGAGCAACTCCGTAATTAATATCTGGCATGCAGGATGCTCAACTGGACAGGAGATCTATTCAATGCTTATCCTGTTATGTGAGCTGGGAATATTTGAAAAAACAAAAATCTATGCAACAGATTTAAATCCCGATGTTCTTACAGCAGCAAAATTAGGAGAGTATAAATACAGGTTCAATATCGGCTACCTTGATAATTTTGATAAAGTAATAAAGGAGAATCCATATAACTATGAAGAATATAATGATGTACCCTATGAAAAATATTTTACTATAGATAAATCTGCAGATTTAATAAAAATGAATGAATTTTTAAGGGAGAAACCGATATTTAAGAGGCATGATCTTGTGACGGAAAATAATACTCTCTACGTAAAATTTGATTTGATATTCTGCAGAAATGTTATAATCTACTTTAATTATGAATTACAAAGCAGAGTATTTGATTTATTTCATAAAAATCTTTATGACGATGGCTGTTTAATACTTGGCTTGCATGAAACAATCTTAGGTGCTCATTCTGTGAAATATCAAAAAAAGGGACAGGGATATTATAAAAATTAATTTTTAAGAAATAATTTTAATGATTTAAGCAAAATATATATTTAACTTCAAGTTATTATGAATAAGAAATTCAAATCATTAAAGAACAAGATTATATTATTATCATTGAATATTATTCTTTTTATTACTATAATTATATGTTTTACAATAATATATGAATATAATTCAAGATCTGCCGCCCGAATAATAATCAACATAAATACTCTTGATAAGGAGATCACTAAATTAAGAACCGCAGAGCAGGATTTCCTGCTTAATTTCAAGAGCATATCTGATTTATATATCTCAAATAATACCCGTTTTGAAAACGAGTACTCTAACATATATAACAGAATAGTCACTATAATAGATTCTGTATCTAATTTCAGATTACTGCAGAATGATTTTGACATTAGTGAGCAAATTCGAATGCTTCAGGACAAGCTGAAATCTTATAATGATAATTTCCAGGAGCTGGTTCTTATTTACAAGGAAAAAGGGTCCGGCTTAATTGGTGTTGTCGGAGAATGGCAGAATATCAGCAACAGGATGATTGATAAGTTTTCAGAAAATACTGATAATCCTGTATATACACATTTATTAAAATTGAAAAACACTGAAAGAGAATACCTGTTAAATAAAAATCCGATCCTTATAGATGAACTTTCTGGTTTATTGGATAAGATCCAGAATTTGATTGTTATGGCTTTGGAGGAAGATATAGAATTGCCGGATATAGCAGATGAAATGTACAATTACCTTGAAAAAGCAAGGCAAGTTTCAAACCTTGATAAAAGAACAGGATATCAGTTTAACACTGGTATTTTATACGATTTAAATAGTTCGTTCTATGAAATCGGGGTAATTATTTCAGGTATCTCGAATATGGTAGGCGAAAAAACAACCAGCAGCCAAAAGAGACTTTTAATCACACTGGCTATATTACTTGTATTAATAATTACCGGATTTATTTATTTAGTCTGGGGCACTTTCAGGAGATACATTTATGAACCACTTACCAGATTAATAAATTATTTTCTTGAACTTAAAACAGGTAAATTACCGGATGAAAAAATCAAACTCAAATCGAACAACGAATTCCATATGCTTTCGGAATCAATAAATATCGTAGTTGACAATTGCAGGGAGAAGTTGCATTACACCCAAAACATTAATAAGGGCTCTCTGGATGCAGAACTTAATCTGTTAAGTGAAGAAGACTTACTGGGAAAAGAACTCATTCAATTGCATAAAAATATTAAAGATTCTGCTAATGAACACGAAAGACACAATATAGAAAATACCAGGCGAAGATATATTAATGAAGGCCTTGCCAAATTCTCTGAAATCCTGAGATTATACAACAACGATATTGAAAAACTGGCGGATATCTTTATTAAAGAGCTTGTAAAATATCTTAATGCAGTACAGGGAGGTTTTTTCCTGACTAAAGAAACAGATGAAAAGGCAAAGACTCTTCAGCTAATATCAGCTTTTGCTTTCAACCGGAAAAAATACATCACAAAAGAGATTCAAATTGGAGAAGGCCTGGTAGGTACATGCGCCATTGAGAAAAAGACTATAAATCTCACAGAAATCCCGAAAGAATATATATCAATCACTTCAGGCCTTGGAGATGCACCTCCTGATAATCTGTTATTATTACCTATCATTCAGGAAAATGAGACATTAGGAGTGCTGGAATTGGCATCACTCAAAAAATTCCAGGACCATGAGATTGAGATCGGCGAACAGGTTACAGCAAGCCTGGCTTCAACTGTAACCACTGCCAGAAATAATGAAAAAACTGAACAGCTCCTGGCTAAATCACAGGTGCAGGCACAGGAAATGCTTGAACAGGAAGAAGAGATGAGGCAGAATATGGAAGAGCTAAAAGCCACACAGGAAGAAGCAAGCAGAAG
>CAZFHF010000065.1:0-12040 GCA_964518655.1 uncultured Bacteroidales bacterium
CTGCGGGTCACTACTGGGCGCCTGCCTGATGTTGGGTTTAAAGTACGGGCGGGAGCGGGAGGAAGCCGATAACCCGGGAAATCAAGAGAGCGTAAACCTAGTGGTAGGTAAACTCTACAATTGGTTTGAAAAAGGATTTGGGTTATAAATAAAGTCCTGTAATTTATCATCTTTACCTGAGCTGACCACGCATGGTTCTTTACCTGTGTTTCCTCCGACACAGGAATCACAGTCGTCGTAATATGCTGTCCCGTTCAGGTCGCCGTTACAGTCGTAAAGAGGTTCGCCATAAAGAATACCGCGTCCTCCCGTAGCAATATACATTCGTCCGTACACGCGGGGATCGCCTGTAACAACATTGATCCATCCGAATTGATGCTTACTGTCATTAATACGTGTCCAGTTTTCGCCCTCATCAAGTGAGCGGAAAAATCCTGTTACATCATTTACTTTGCCTGTCATGTATATTGCCGGGTAATTTTCACGGGGTATAGCCCTGCCAAAGCCTATCCTCCCTGCTTCCTGCACTGTTGATATTTTCTGGAAGTTAGTGCCGGAGCTGACTGACCGGTAAAGTCCTTCAGGTGAAGCAAGCCATACATGGCCTTCCCTGCCATATACTACTCGTATTGAACCTTCGCTTGCCTGATAGTCAGGTAGTGAGGGTAAACCTGTAGCTGTTATCATAAAAGAAACTCCTCCATTGACGCTGGTTAGAACCCTGCCGTTGCACTGCCAAATGCAGCCCATGTTGTTCCGCCGTTAGTGGAGAAAGCACCGTAATGACCGTCTGAATTATTGTGAGTGCGTACCATAAAGGACGGCTTCTTTTCCGCATAATCAATGCTCGTGTTTGTTCCATAGCGCGGTATTATTCTTCCGCTTGGCGGCGATTTATCCAGGTTGTCATGGCGGAAACCGTCAATATCACCAATAGCACTTACCAGATATACCCTGTCAGGATCAGAAGGTTCCGTTGTCTGCGCCATCAAAGGATGACCCTTAATAAATAACAGGCAAAAGAAAAGTATAAGATAAAAAGTTCTCATTACTTTGTTTCAATAGCTACCTCTGATTTTTTTAACCCATCGGATGTTGCAGTTATTTTAATTAATCCTTCTTCTTCTCCCGCCCTTATTACAGCAAGGCACATACCATTAAGTGCTTTCCGGTAGTCGGCTTTAAAAGGTTCATGACTGGTCTGGCTGCCATTGTCAACTCCTTCAATAGTGCCGTCACCGGTAAGTTGAAAATTTATCAGGTTATCGGCATAGGGAACAAGAATTCCATCTTTATCAACCACTTTAACCGTTATAAAGCAAAGATCATGGCCCCCTGCATCGATACTATTCCTGTCAGGAATAAGTAGTATAGATGCGGGTTTTCCTGCAGTCTTGACTTCTTTTTCTATAACTGTCTTTTCTGATTTCCCTACTGCTTTTAATACTCCCGGAACATAAGGTACTTTCCAGACAAGGTGGAAAATGCTGTCGGCATTTTGCTTAACACCAAGGGATTCATTATTCAGAAATAACTCAACCTCATCAAGGTTTGTATAAGCCCATATATCTATGGTGTCACCTTCATCCCAGTTCCAGTGCGGAAAGATATGCAGCACCTCTTTATCGGTCCACTCACTCTGGTATAAATAATACGCATCTTTTGGAAATCCGGCCAGGTCAACTATTCCGAAGTAAGAGCTGCGTGAAGGCCATCCGTAAGGAGTTGGTTCTCCAAGATAATCAAAGCCGGTCCATACATATATGCCCGTGAGATAATCATGTTTTTTTATTATTTTCCATACTTCTTCATGTGCGGACCCCCATGGAACATGGCAGTTATCGTAGGCAGAACATGTGTTATCAGGATTGCCGGAGTAGAATGGTATGTCCCACCTCAAAGGCCAAACCCTGATACTGTCGGAGGGCATGTCATAATGTCCCCTGGTTGCCAGAGCAGATGTTGTTTCAGAGGCTATAAACACCTGATCAGGAAAATCTTCGGGAAAATCAGCAAATCTCTCGTGACGATAATTATAACCTATCAAATCAAGAGCCCCGGATTTAATAATGTAGTTTTGTGGATTGGGATCATTACAGGCTGAAGTAACAGGGCGTGTTGTATCCAGATTCTTAACAACGGCAGTAAGCTCTCTGGCCATTTCCACACCTGTGCTGTCCCACTGTTCCATTATCTCATTGCCGATACTCCAGATAATAACCGAAGGATGATTCCTGTCACGCAGAATAAAATCCTTAAGGTCCCTTTCACCCCATTCATCCCAGTGAAGGTGGTAATCAAACTGAGTCTTTCTTATTTTCCACATATCAAATGCCTCATCCATCACCAGGAAACCCATCCTATCACATAAGTCAAGTAACTCAGGCGCAGGGGGATTATGTGAAGTGCGTATGCTGTTGCAGCCCATATTTCTCATTATCTCAAGCTGGCGTTCAAGCGCTCTTTTGTTAACAGCTGAACCAAGGCAACCCAAATCATGATGGTTGCATACACCTTTAATTTTTATCTTTTCCCCATTAAGCATGAAACCTTTTTCCGGGTCAAAATCAAAGAAACGAATACCGAAGGTGGTTTCAAAATCATCGGCTATTTCACCATTATATCTGACTTGTGAAACAGCCTTGTATAAGTAAGGATCTTCAATTGACCATAAAACAGGATTACCTATAGATAATGTCTGTGTAAGTTCATTAACAGAATCTTTTATTATTGTTATATCAGATGATACTTTTACTGCTTTTTTTCCTGATTCGTCATAAATAACTGTTCTGACTGTTGCCGGCATATCATTTCCTGAAGAATTTCTTATTTTGAGTTGTATGGATATTGTGGCGGAATCCTCAGTAATTTCAGGTGTGGTAATAAATGCGCCCCAATGATCGATATATATTTTATCAGTAATCACCAGCCATACATTGCGGTAAATTCCTGAACCTGAGTACCAGCGCGAATTAGGTTGCAGGGAATTATCCACTTTAACAGCGATTATATTTTCATTTTCACCAAAATTAAGATATGGAGTTAGTTCGTATCTGAATGATATGTAACCGTATGGCCTTTCCCCCAGATAATTACCATTGATCCATACTTTGCTGTTCTGATATATGCCGTCAAAATCAATGAAAACAAGTTTTCCTTTTAATGATTCAGGTAAAGTAAATGTCTTGCGGTACCATCCTATACCGCCAGGCAGGGCACCTCCGCCGGCTGTTGCCGGATGGTCACTGCTGAAATCCCCTTCAATACTCCAGTCATGCGGTACATCCAGTATTCTCCAGTTTGAATCATCAAAATCTGCTTTGTTGCTTCCGGGGATATCACCCAAAATAAATTTCCAGTTTTTTCCAAAGTTTTCAATAATTCTTACCTGTACAGGTCTTTTTGTGCACTCACTTAATACTAATAATAACAGAGCTGCGAAAACAATTGTTTTAATTACTTTTTTCATGATAAGCGTATTAATTTAAATCTAATGAGATTAACATATGCTTATAAATTTACATTTATTATTTTTTTATTGATTTATCTATTACACTTTGTTTGAAGATAATAAAAAAGGCTGTTTCAAAACAGCCTTTTTTATAAACGCGTATTACAGCTAAACCCAATTATACATAGTTATTGTTTGATGAACTTACTGTAATAAACCCTGTTATCTTTAGTTCTGATAGTCATCAGATAAATGCCCTCATTCAGATTGCTAGTGTCAATATACATCCGGTCTTTTGTGTTTTCAACAGCATCTATTAAACTACCTGTAACGTTATAAATATTAACACTGTTTATGTCAATTGCTTTATCAATATACAGCTCATTTCCTACAGGATTTGGATGTATGTTAAATTTATCTGTATGTCTTCAAATAAAGTTGGACAAAATAAATTTATAACCACATCACTTTGACGATTCACATGACATACATGGGCTCCGTAGCTTCTGAAATTGAGTTTATACCTCGTATATTTACGGATATTCCGCCACCAGGCTCACCGCTGTTCTGTGTGACGTATACTCCTGCAGCCTTGCCCTGGAGCACCTGCTCAACAGTTGTTGCACGTGACTGCATAATCTCCTCAGTGCCTACTGAAACCTGCGCACTGCTCAGGTCACTGCGTTTCATTGAACCGTAGCCTATTACTACTACCTCGTCCAGCCTCTTTACTTCAGAAAAAAGTGATATATCCAGCTGCGTTTTACTGCCAACCTCAATCTCCTGCGGCTGATACCCTAAAAAGGAGATAACAAGAATATCTTCAGGATTAACTGCCAGTGAGAAATTACCGTCACTGTCAGTCACCGTCCCTGTTGTTGTACCCTTGATGATGATATTGGCACCAGGTATCGGTTCATTATCTTCGGCAGATATAACCATCCCCTTAATAATATGACCGGAAGGCTGCACTGCCTGAGTATAAGAATTTATTGTGTTCAGCGAAAATACCGCAAACAGAATTGCGGTAAACTTCATAATGCTGAATACTGATCTGAGAACATTACAGTTTTTAGACCAGACAGTTTTTTATACTTTTTTCTCATAATATTATTAGGTATTTATTTTATTAGCATTTTATAATCATATCACATACATATTTAGCCAGTTACGTTACTCTGATATTTTTAATTTAATTGACTGTTCTTCGCCATTGAAGTTGACAGCATGAACAGCTGGTGCATTTATATTCCACCCGGTGGGTTTGTCCTTACTCACCAGTACTATATGGACCAGCCTTTCATCAATCATTCCTGGAAATGAGCCTTTTCTTTTACCAATTTTTACCGTTCCTGATTCATCATTATATGAAAAGGAAATTGTTGAATATTTATCATTCTTATAATTATAATTCACATTTTCATCCTCATAGAGTTCAAAGTATCCATCCTCTCCTGTATATATGTACAAGGTTAAAGGATTTGCAGGTTTCTCGTCAGAATACTGTATTTCAGGGCCAAATGGAATAATAGAACCTTCCCTGACAAAGAGAGGAATCCTTTCCAAAGGAGCTTCGGCAATAACATTCCTGCCACCTTCGTAATATTTACCCGAGTAAAAATCATACCATCCGGATAAAGCGGGAAGGTAAACATTCCTGCTTCTGGCCTTATATTTATATACGGGGCAAACCATCAGGGCAGGACCTAACATATACTGATCCCCTATATTGTGCACATTAGTGTCATCAGCAAAATCCATTACCAGCGCACGCATTATTGTATAGTCGTTATGGTAAGTCTTGCCGGCAAGAGTATATATGTAAGGCATAAGGCTGTACCTTAACTTGTCATAGTATACCATAGACTTGTACTCAACAGAATTTTCCGGTGCTATATTATATATCTCCCTGTAAGGAAGCTGGCCATGTGATCTGAAAAGGGGAGAAAAGGCACCAAACTGGAACCATCTTGTGTTTAGTTCACGCCATTCTTTAAGATCCTCGCCTTTGGCATTTTCATAGCGTTTTTCAACAGAAAATCCGCCTATGTCATGTGTCCAGTATGGTATTCCTGAAAGTGAAAAGTTTAATCCTGCAGAAATCTGATCTCCAAGTTTACTCCACCTTGATGCAACATCTCCGCTCCAGGTGGCTGCGGCATAACGTTGCTGGCCGGCAAAAGCTGACCTTGTAAGTATAAATATTCTCTTATTCGAATCAGATTCCCTGAGTCCTTCATATACTCCTTTGGCATTCATTAATGAATATGGATTGAAATACTGTGCTCCCGGTCCCAATGCTGTGGGATTCATTAATTTCTTCCTCTCTTCAATGGAATTATTGGATCCCATGTCAGGTTCAGTAGCGTCGAGCCACCACCCGTCAAAACCAATACTATTTAGTCTTGGATTTATCTGATTCCAGAAAAGTTCTCTTGCATCTGCATTAAATGCATCGTAGAATGTTGATACATAACCAATCCAGTCTTTACATTCCTTTTCCAGGTTTCTTTGGTACAAATACCCGTTCTTCTGCATTTCCTTAAAATTCTTTATGCCCCTGTAAAATTTTGGCCAGACTGACACCATTATTCTTGTATTGAGTTCTTCGTGCAGTTCCTTTATCATTCCTCCGGGATCAGGAAATCTTGCTGAGTCAAACTCATGTGAGCCCCACTTGTCTTTTTCCCAGTATTGCCAGTCGAGGATTATGTTATCAATAGGTATTTCTCTTTTGCGGTATTCTTTTACGACACCAAGCAATTCGTTCTGTGTTATATATCTTTCCCGGCTCTGCCAGAAACCCATAGCCCATTTTGGCATTATAGGTGCTTTGCCTGTTAACAAACGGTAGCCCTGAATAACTTCATCAGCATTAGTGCCATGTATGAAATAATAGTCTATTTGTTCTCCGACTTCAGAAGATAGCGTGATCCTGTTTTGCTTCTCGCTGCCCAGGGGATCAAGGTGTTTAAGGGCAATATGTCCTTCATTTCGCAGCCATACCAGTTTTATTTTATGTTTTTCACCTTTTTTCAGGTTAACGGTAAACCTGTCGTGCCAGGGATTCCATCCCTGCCTCCAGTCATCATAGATAAGCTTATCGTCAATCCATAATTTGTAATATTCTGAAGCATAAAACAGAAATTTATGCTCCCCTTCAATGTCAGAAGAAAACGATCCCTCCCATATTACTTTTGAATTAAGCATAGGAATATCCTGTGGCCAGTTATCCATTGACTGCAAATATTCATAGCCTATTACTTTTTCCGGACGGCTTGTTTTTAACTCACTACCCGAATAATATTCGGCTGTCAGTCCTCCCGGCTCACCGCTTTTTGAGAAAAGATTCAGGGAGGATATTGGCTGAAATTCGCGGGGATCACCAAAACGTGTTATTGAATAGTTATCCCACAGAATCCCGTAATCTTTAGTTGAATAGAGAAATGGTACAACAGCTACAATATTGTGCTGTATTAGCTCTACATCCTGTCCTTTATAATTCATCTGGCCGTTCTGATGCTGCCCGAGACCATATAATGCTTCATCATCAGGAGATTCGAATACCTGTTTGATATTATAAAACTGTTTTCCTTCAACAGACACAGGTATGAATGTTTTGCCTCCGCCATGCTGTTCACGAAGCAAAATATTACCTGTACTGTCACTGAATGTTATTTCACCTGTAACTAATGATATATTAGCACTAATACATGATGTTTTTAGTACTAATTCATCTTTATTTTGCTCAAGGTCCCATTTTACAGAACCTTTATAATGATTTCCGGTAACAAGACTTGTGAAGGATGGAAAAGTGTCGGTTGGTGAAGCGGTAATATGGATTATTTTGTCTGAAATAACCTGAAGTCTGAGTAATCTTGCTTCTTTGTCTACTGTACCTTTTAATTTTATGAGAACATTATCATCGAATTTTTGATAATTGTGTCTCTGACATGAAGCCACGAAGAATAAAAGAATAATGCAAAGGATATTATTTTTCATCATTTATTTGTTTTCTTGCAGAGTTTGCTATTATGTATTAACAGCAAGGTTAATTTGCTGCAGCATGAAAATAAACCGTAGAATATCAGACCCTAAAAGTAGACTATGGGAATGAATTAAGGAGTATTAAATGTTTTCAATTAGGGGTTCAAATGTTAACAGAATATTTACTTTTTGTTAACTGCTTTTCTTCTCAGAGTATAATGACGGCAGGGTTTTGTACTCAGCTTTGAAGTATTTTGTAAAGTATTTGGGACTGTTGAAGCCAACCTCATAAGCAATTTCAGAAACCGTCAGCTGACTTTTTTCAAGCAGCTGTGCAGCTCTTTTGAGTCTTATTAACCGTATAAATTCAATGGGGGATTTTCCTGTGATATAAGATAACTTTTTATACAGATTTACACGGCTCATTGCCATTTCACGACTTAATTCCCTTACAGAGAAGTCAGGTTGTGAAATATTTTTTTCAACTACATCAACTGCTTTACGTATCAGCTTTTCGTCCAATGATGTGATATTTATTTCCCTGGGTTGGATTTGTATTTGTTTAATGTAATCTTCCCTCAATGATTTTCTCAGTGAAATCAAATTACTGATCCTTGGCTGAAGAATTTCAAAAGAGAATGGTTTAGTAATATAATCATCTGCTCCTGATTTAAAGCCCTCAATCTTTTGCTTTTCTGTTGCACGTGCAGTGAGAAGAATAACAGGTATATGAGACGTTTTCTGGTTATTTTTCACTTTACGGCATAATTCTATACCATTTGTTTCTGACATAATTATATCACTAACAATAAGATCAGGAACTGAGTGAACAGCTTTTTTCCATCCTTCTTTGCCATTAGCTGCCTCAATAATATTGTAATACTCGAGAAGATTATCCTTAAGATAAAAGCGGAAATCTTCATTGTCCTCAACAAGAAGTACCAAAGGTTTCTTATGGTCTATTCTGTTTCTTTTAAAACGGCTGGCTATCTTATGCTGTGCCGTAACAGCAGGTGATTTTGCTGCCTCATCCACAGCAGTTTGCTCAGTAATGTACTCATCAGCAGTTTTAACAGGCAGCAATACAGCAAAACTACTGCCCTTATCAGCCTGACTGCTTAAAGAAATATCTCCTCCGTGAAGTTTGACAAATTCTTTTGTCAATGCCAGGCCAACACCACTGCCCCTGTTGATAACAGAAGAGCCCGGGATGATATTTTGAAAGAAACGTTCAAATATTTTTTCATGTTTATCAGCAGGTATTCCTATGCCAGTGTCAGAAACGGTTATTTCAAACCACCGGTGTGTAGTGTCTTCTTTTTTGCTTTCTATAAGATTTGTCTTGATAGTGATACTTCCATGTTCATGTGTGAACTTAAAAGCATTTGAAAGAAGATTATACAATATTTTTTCAAGCTTGTCCTGATCAAATATCATATTTAAAGCATCAATACCTGACTCTGTTTTTAAATCAATCTTTTTCTTTTCTGCAAGATCTGAAAATGATTCGGTAACTTCCCTTATAATACTTATAATGTCACCTTCAGAAGGATTATATCTGAACTCTTCGACTTCCATTTTTCTGAAATCAAGCAATTGATTGGCAAGGTTAAGCAGTCTTTTTGCATTTCTGGAAATCATCAAAAAATCATGTTTCTGATCAGGATCCTTAGTGCTGTTTAATAATTTGTTGACAGGATTAATTATAAGTGACAGCGGCGTTCTGAATTCATGGCTGATATTTGTAAAAAATTTGATTTTCATCATATCCATTTCATGCATATGTTTTGACTCCTGCCTTTCCTGCTTTATCCTGTTGTTTATTCTTTCCCTTCTTACAATTAACATCCGTGAAAATAATAATATACCTGTTATAATAATTGCGTATAATAAAATCGCCAGCTGGGTTTTCCAGAATGGCGGCAGAATAGTAATATTCAGACTAACACCTTCTTCATTCCATATACCATCGTTATTACTGGCTTTCACTCTGAAAACATATTCACCGGGATCCATATTTGTAAATGTTGCTTTTCGCTGTGTGCCGTCTGTTGTCAGCCAGTCAGTGTTAAAATCTTCAAGAATGTACGCATATTTATTTTTTGCCGGGTGAAAGTAGCTCAGAGCGGCAAATTCAATGGAAAATATATTTTCACTGTATTTTAAGATAATCTCTTTTGTGTGGGTTATCGATTGTTTGAAAATTACCCTGCCATTGAGTTTTTCGCCGGTATTTATGCTTTTATTAAAGATTTGAAAATCAGTAATGGCAAGTTCAGGGACAATAAGATTTTGCTTTATAGCATCAGGATTAAAAATATTAAATCCATTGGGTCCACCGAATATTAATTCTCCCCGGCTTGTTCTTAATGCGGCATTCTCATTGAACTCCTTTCCCTGTAATCCATCAGATTCATCATAGTTTTTAAAACTGAATATGAAACTATCCTTTTGAAGATCTTTAGTTATCAATAAATTAGATAAACCGTTAGGTGTACTGATCCATAGATTGCCGCTATTGTCCTCAAGAATAGTATTTATTGTGTTATCCGGTAAACCGTCCTGCATCATGAAAACCTTAAAGGTATTATTGGTTTTATTGAATAAGTTTAGTCCCTCACGTGTGCCAACCCATATCAGTCCGCGACTGTCTTCAATGATTGTAATAGTATTATTATTACTTAAGCTTAAAGGATTTGTGATGTCATTATTATAATGAATAAAATGGTTTAATTTTCTGTTATAGAAATCTATTCCATGTGCATGTCCAATCCAGAGATTTTTGTCCCTGTCTTCAATTATTGAAGTTATGTAATCAGAATGAACTGAGTTGGGATCGCCTGACCTGTAATGACGAAAAATGTTTGTTTTACGATCCATGAGATCCAAACCTTTGCCTAATGTACCTATCCATAAATTTCTTTCCGAGTCTTCAAAAATTTCCCATACACGGTCATCTGACAGGCTTCCGGGATCAGAAGGATTATGCCTGAAATGAATAAATTTACTACCGTCAAAACAATTCAACCCTCCATAGTAAGTCCCAATCCAAAGTTTTTGCGTGTGATCAATAAATAAGCTGACAATTATGTCATTACTCAGACTGTAAGGATCTTTAGGATTGTGGGTGTATTTTCTTAATTTGTTTCTATTGCGATCATAATACATTAGTCCCCCGCCATTAGTGCCTATCCAAATATTTCCGTTAATATCTTCTGCAAAACAATTTACATCATCATAGAATAAATTGTCAGGATCATATACCTGGTTTTTAAACAGGTTAAACTTAATCATATCTTCATGATGGTAATTGATGCCTTTCTTAAAAGTACCAATCCAGATAATGCCGATATTATCCTTGTATAGTGCGGTTATACTGTTTTGACTAAGACTTTTATCATACTCCTTGCTGTTAGATATATATTTAATTGTGAAGTTCTTTTTGTTCAATATGTTGATTCCACCGTGATCAGTACCTATCCAGATAAATCCGTTTATATCCTGAACAACTCCTCTGACAACATCAGTATTTAATCTTATATTTGATGATTTTGTATTAATATGCATAAAGGATTTCCGGGATGCATCAAAATAAAATATGCCCCGGGCATAATTGGATGTATAAGTCCAGACATCTCCGTCGGAATCAACAAAAATACCATATTCAAGATACTCACCATTATATTTTTCGTATAAATAATTATTTCTGTAGACAATTTTATTGCTTCCAAAATCCATCTTTTCCAATATTCCGTTATGATGTATTATCCAGAGATTATTCTCAGCATCTTCGTAAATATCTGAAATAAAATTTGTAGAAAGTGAAGCATTGTCATCAGGGTTATGATTGAAATTCAAAGTTATATCATCTTTATTCTGATATTTGTAAAGTCCTGATGTTGAGCCTATATACCAGTAATTGCCGGTATTATCCTTGTATATTTTATTTATTGATACATCATCTATATGTAAAGCATCCAGGAACAAAGCAGTATCATGATAGAAAGTTTCGATACGGGGATCATAAATGTTCAATCCATTGTTAGTATTAATCCATAATTTTCCAAGATGGTCCTCGAAAATGCTGGTTATGTAATTATCACTTATTGATGTGGAGTCATGATGAACATGCCTGAAAATTTTAAAATTGTACCCGTCAAACCTGTTTAGCCCTGATTTTGTGCCAAACCACATAAAACCTATACTGTCTTTTAGTATGCAATTCACCTGGTTATTTGAAAGCCCGTTGTTATTATTAAGGTGAGAAAATTTAAAATTATAGGGTTGCGATATAAGTATAAATCCCGTAACAGCCCATAAGAGTATAATAAGATATACCTTATAAAATGTCAGAATGTTCTTATTTTGTATGTATCTGAATATCATAGATTTAAAATAACACTACCTCATAATATCAATTTATAGCCGGCACATAAATTAATATAATAAGCGAAGTTATGAAAAATATATAAAGGTGTGTCGGATTCGATATTAATAGTCTTTTTCATTTTATCATGAATATTTTTGCCGGGGAATAAAAATATATATATATTCGTAACACGAAAAAATAAAAAGTAACACGATGTCAGTAATTCGATTTGG
>CAZFHF010000066.1:0-2691 GCA_964518655.1 uncultured Bacteroidales bacterium
TTTATGTATGTTTGCTTGAAAAAATCCCTTTCCTTCAGATAAGGGCGATATCAAACTTTGTTGAAATACGCAAGGTAGAAAACTGGAATATACCGCTTGCATTAAAGAACTTAACTGAATCCATTATCGCTATCTTTGAAGAACTCAGAATTGATTAAGTTATGATAATAATAACAGGAGCAGCCGGATTTATTGGCAGTAATTTTATCAGTAAGCTGAATAAAGAGGGAATTGCAGATATTAACATTGTTGATGATTTCTCGAATAAACTTAAAAACAAGAATATTGAGCAAAAGTTATATGCTGAGAAAACAAACAGGGACGATTTCTTCATCTGGCTTGATGCTGGCTGGAAGAAGGCAGATTTTATTGTGCATATCGGAGCAAGGACTGATACTGCGGAGACAAATAAAAGCATATTCGACAGGTTAAACCTGGGGTATTCAAAAAATGTATGGAACTACTGCGTTAAATATAATATCCCGTTAATTTATGCTTCATCAGCGGCAACATACGGATTGGGGGAATGCGGATTTGATGACAGCCATGAACTTGTAAATAAGTTAAAACCCTTAAACCTTTATGGGGAATCGAAAAATGATTTTGATAAATGGGTATTGAAACAAAGTATAACTCCTCCATTTTGGGCAGGATTAAAATTCTTCAATGTTTATGGGCCGAATGAATATCATAAAAACAGGATGGCTTCGGTAGTATTCCATACTTACAATCAGATTATTAAAACCGGCAAAATGAGGCTGTTCCGCTCTCATAATATTAACTACAAAGATGGCGAGCAACGAAGAGATTTTATCTACATAAATGATGTTATGGATGTTATATGTTTTCTCATGAACCATAAAAAGGATTCGGGAATATATAACGTTGGAACGGGTGAAGCACGAACATTTCTTGATTTGACAGGTAATGTATTTAAGGCAATGGGTAAGAAGGAAGATATAGAATTTATTGATACACCTTTAGATATCAGGGATAATTACCAGTATTTTACTGAAGCCCGGATTGAAAAGCTAAGATCTATTGGGTATTCAAATGAATTCACATCTATAGAATCAGGTATTAAGCAATATATAAAGGAATACCTTGCCTGTGGCAGGTATGGTTAAATGACTGTATCCTATCACTACTTCAAGTTTTTATTTATATACAACAAACTATCTTCAACTATATTAATATGTTTATACGTGGATAAGGAAATCCTGGATTTTAGGAATTCCTCAAATAATTTATTAATATTGTGGGAAGGTTTGTACCGTTAATAAGTATAAATATTGGAAGAAGCATACGTTTATATAAAAAAAATACTGGTCATCGGTATTTGCATTATTACAGGATATTATCTTAACACATATATATCCATATTCTTTATCCTTCCTGTTCTATTGCTCGCATTATCGTTAGCTGACTTTAAAATAACCGGCAGAAAGCCGGAGCACCTGTTTAATAACAGGAGAACCGAAGAATACTTCAGGAAAGGAGGGCTCAGGGATTTGTTGAGAGTTCCTGTTATTTTAACAGGTTTTATATACAATATTGTTGTTTGGGTAATCTGGGGAGTATACCTGATATTTGAACTGTTCATCGGTTTACTCTTATTAATAAAAACAATACTATTCTGGATTATTTATGCCGTTATCTGGTTCTTCAGGCTTTACGTACCTCCTGTTATTATTCTTTATAAGCTGGTAATACATTATCTTATTAAATGGATCTGGTGGATTTACCAGATTTCATTCAAAAATGTAATCCACAGCCTTAAGAAACAATACTATTTTATTGCAGCAAAAGGTGTTATTCTTTCAATATTTACTGTATTTATATTTTACTATATTGGAATACTAGTTGATATAGACGGCCTTGTTTTTATTGGCATTATACTTTCATTACTGCCAATAACATGGGTGTTTGGTGAAATATCATTTACGATAAGCAAAAATCATCAGGAAGAGAATAATTCAAATGAATTAACCAATTATAACAACGGCCTTGAATCTGTACGGAGTATTTTATTCTATATAACAATAATTATACTGTTATTCATTGTACAGGTAGTGCTGAATCTTTTGGGATGGATTCCCAAATCAGGATTAAGTTTTCTGGGAGTTACAATGAACATTAATACATTTATTTCATTAATTCTGTTGTTTCTTGCTGTTATAACCATATTCGGAGTAATAATAATACCTACTCACAGGATTTTTAATATTTTCCGGGAGGTGTCTATAAAGGATTCTGTTTCTCTTCTTGGAATAATATTCAGAAAAGGTTTACAGTATATACTTTTATTGATCCCCTCATCTTTTTTCAGTTCATTATTAATAATAATACCTGCAGTTATTTTAATTGTTGCACTCAGATTTACTGTCTTTATTAAGGATGGTGTTATCGATGCCAAGGTTAACGGATTAACTAATGATAAGATTGAAGCCAAAACTGAAATCCAGGAATATGAGATACAAAAAAGAATTGATAATCTGAGATTTTACAAAAAATACCCGGAGAATATTTTCCGGGAAATTACCCGCAGAAGTAATATTGATTATGAGATTACAAACAAGAGAGAGGAGCTTACAGACCATGAAGCTGAGTTAAAGTTAATAGAGAATGAAACGGCTGTTGAAGTAGAACAAATTGAAAATCAGTTAAATGACGAGCTAATCAGAGATCCAA
>CAZFHF010000066.1:2701-12019 GCA_964518655.1 uncultured Bacteroidales bacterium
GCTTATTCTTGAAAGAAATCTTAAAGAAATCAGAACTGTAAAAGGTGTTATAATTCAAAAATTAATTATTGATATTGAAGGTCTTGAGAATTATAAAATGCAATTATTTATTGCTTTTCTGTTTGCAGGTATATGGATTTCAATATTCTGCGGACTGGTAATAGCATTTATTTTTTCTTACCTGGCAAATGCTTTTTATGAAATATATCTTTTCAGGAATGACAACAGTCCGAGTTACTGGAAAATTATTATTAATGAAGAAAAAGCCAAAAACAGCAACCAGCCTTTACTGGGATTTACACTGCTAATTATTACAATAATCGCAGTATACTATTTACTTTATAAGCTGGAAATATCTAATTTCTACCAGATACTGGAATTCTTGAGAGAGCTAAGGCCTGGTAATATGAACATGTAATTTATACTGTTTATCCGGTAAGCTTAACCAATCTAACCCGTTATTAATTTTTTCTTTTTACACTGCCGGCGCTGGAAGTGCTGATGTGTTTTATTTTTGGATCTCCTTTATATATTATATCTCCTGCGCTACTTGAGTTGAAGCTTGCTTCTTCAGTAATAAATACCTTTGCGTCGCCTGCACTGGAAACGTCAACATCCCCGGCCTTTGCTTCCAGATCAAAAGCATTAAGATCTCCGGCACTGCTTAAGCCTGCTTTCAGGATATCAGTCTGTCCTGATAAATAGGCATTTCCTGAACTGCTGATATTTATATCTATTTCCTCTGCTTTAACATCGAGGTTAAGATCGCCTGCACTGCTCAGGCGTATATAAAGTTTATCAGCAACAAGTGTATTTTCTCCTTTTACATCTCCGGCACTTGATATATCTATTCTTTCCAGATTTTCATAAGTCAGATATATCTTTTTTGACTTTGCCATACGAATATTTTTCGATGTATATATTTTTAATTTATTGTTTCTCACCTCTGTTTTGATAGCTTCCATAAGATTTTCATCAGCTTCTACTATGAGAGAAACTTTGTTTCCCCGGGTAATATATACATCTATACCTGTACTCACACTAATTCCATTGAAATGCGGCACTTGCCTTTCTTCGGTTATAACATTTCCATTTCCTGTAATTTTTTCCGGCATTTCCAGGTAACATCCCGTTATTAATAATAACGGAACAAGGATTTTGAAGGGTCTGATAAATTTCATAGTTGTTTTCTTTACGGTTTATTATTTAAGACGAATTATAAAATATTTTTATTACAAACTTGTAAAAATATCTTATCGAAGCAGCAAAAATCATTCCAATCTATCGGAAGTAGCATTAAATTAAAATCCCTTCCTTAAATCCTAATTTAACAAGTTCAATATTAGCAGGATCGGCATTACCCAGATGATGTCTTGTATCAGCAATGTATATATGTTTTGCCGGTGGATTTAAAGGTTTATCCTCATTGAAAAATTCTTTTCTTTTTGCTGTTAATATCTGCAGTCCGACTGAATCAGCTGCTACAGGATCAAGGCTTACTATCAGTCCTTTGTAGGGCCATATATATTTTGCATTATAATGGTGCGGGCCAACTCCGTGAAAGAGAGGGGTAAACATCACCAGTATATTTAACCTTGTTTTTCCTTTAACATTGGGTAATTCGTAAAGTTTTGCCAGGTCGGCGCATGAATCAGGGTGGTATGATGGCAGATCTTCAGCAAATGTTATATAGTTTTTCAATAAACTGCCTACACCTGACCATGCATGTGTCCGCATAGGCCTCACATTAATAAGTGCTGTAGATTTCTGGAACACAGGATCGCTTTTCACGCCGCGATCACTAATACTTATATTTTGTTCAGCTACACCTGCTTCAATGACTCTTTTCTTTATTGCCTTTTCAAGAGCATCAGGAGTTGGTAAACGGCCCCATTCATTTGATTTTATACCAACAATATCGCCGGGCTTGATCACTTTCTTCCATGCTTCTTTAGCTGTGGACGTGCCAATTAATTCTATAACAGCATCATCAAGCATCTTCTGTACTATATCCGGTTTAGGGTTATTTCCACTATCCAGCAAATCATTATTTCTAATAAGTATGACCCTGGATTTACCAGCTCCCTGTCCGAATAAGCTAATAGCGGAATTCATTAAAAGAGCACTTCCAATACTTGCTTTTGCGGCATCTTTAATCAGTTGTCTGCGGGTAATTGTCTTTTTTGTCATTTTATATTTAGCTAAAAATTATTTTTTCTTTGTTATGGCAGTCATCTCCAACTTTAACTGCACTTCTGATAAAAGAGATGATACAGTTTCCTCTGAATTGCCATTAAAAACAGCAATAAAAGTATCGCCGGACAATTCTGCGGCCATCCATTTCTGATCCTCCAGCTGAAATATGTTTGTATGTTTCCCTTCAGGAAAATAATCTTCAAGAAAATTATTATATGCCTCAGCTGCAGTTGCAATGTCCTTATATTGCACTATTAATAGATAACTTCTGTTTTCAGGTGACCCATACTTTGCCAGAACCGCATCCGTATCATCATTTATGAGCAGAATGTTTTCATCAGCAATATAATAGTAAGAGTTAAGCCATATATAGTGATGAAAATATAAAATACCGGCTTTATCCAGGCCTTTTGGCGGCAGTAGTTCTATTAATCCGGGTACGGATCCTTCTCCTTCAATGCTTCCGGAAATTATTGTTCCCAAATCATAAATAAGCTTTTTTGATTTATCCGTTTCTTCAGCAGACATTATTGCTACATAATAATTGTTTTTCCAGAAAAACAATACACCTTCAACATACTGTGATCCCTGTCCGAATGTACAATCTTCCTCATATCTTGTATGTGAAAATACACCATATGCATTCTCAGAAGTACCCATTTCAAAAATTTCAACAGTAACATCAGGCTGGCCGGCGCTTAAATATCTTCGGCTTATGGCATATCTGTATCCATAAGAAATATATAATTCAGCTCCCCCGTTGATGTAATCATACAGGCTTTCATTGTTGTTGAAATACTCCAACTCTGCGGCAGTCCATTCATCAATTGTATCAGGGAGTTGCGGGAATATATTTGCCTTTGAATGTATCATACTAAAAAGCAATATAACAATTATTATAATTACTCTCATTTACAGATAATATCTTAGGTTTTGAACTTGTGTCTTTGCTCATCAGCATATTAATACAAATATAATTATTCTATCTTTGTTTTACCCGGATATTCAAAATTCCAGGGAAAAGACGGTTTCCTTATCAGGTTTGGATTTTACTTTTATTTGTCCGTTATGCAGCCTCATGATTTGTCTTGATAAACTCAGTCCTATTCCCGATCCCTTTTCCTTTGTAGTAAAAAAGGGGATGAAGATCCTGTCAATATTCTCCTTCTGAATGCCTTTTCCGTTATCAATAACCTGGATTATTGTCTTATTATCCGGATAGCTGAAAGCCTTAAGTTTGATTTCTTTGTTGCTTTTGCTCCCATATGCCTGAATTGAATTGTTTATAAGATTAATCATTATCTGTTCCACCAGCTTTTTATCAGCTGTAAGATTAAGTGGTTCAGGAATGACTTCAAATTCAAGATTAATTTTATTCCTGGATAATTCTTTTGACATAAGCATAATAATATTTTCAAACAGCTCCTTAACAGGAAATTGCACAAAAGCCGGCCGGGGCAGCAGCGTAAGACTCCTGAATTTTTCAACAAAATCCACTAATCCATCACTTCTTTCCTCGATAATATTTAATCCCTTTACGGAATCATCAATTAATTCCTGCCCGATCATTTTTACAGGTTTTGATTTTTTATTATCACCATGTGTCAGCAGTTCTTTGATAGTTTTTATTGATGATGAAATCGGACTTATAGAATTCATAATTTCATGTGTTAATATTCTTATTAGTTTTTGCCATGATTCCAGCTCTTTTTCATCAAGCTCATTCTTAATGTTTTGTAGTGAAATAAGTTTTATTTTCTTTTCATTAATTTTAAATACACTGGCTTTTGTGGCAAGTTGAAGCAGTTCATCTTCAGTTTGTATTCGTATCAGTTTTTGCTCGCCCGGTTTAATTTCTCTTAATGATGAAGGCAAATTACTGTCAACTTTCTCAAGGTTTTTCAAATTTGTGGCTCTGCTGATTCGAATAAGGTTTCTGGCAGCATTATTAAGAATTTCGATATTATCATTATCATCAAAAGATAATAGTCCGATACCAACATGATCAACAAGATTTTGCAGATATAAGGTTTTATTTATACTGTCAATTTTAAGTTTACGAATACGGTGGTTAATATCATCAAAACATTCGTACAATTTGACAAAGCTTTTATCAGGAGCCATCTTCTGATAAATTATTGATGAATCATCATTTTTTATCGCATCAAAAAAACCTGTTAAATCCCTGTTTGTTTTATTCAGCTTATATATGATTAGATACACCTGCAATGCTAACAGCAATAAAATATTTATCTGGATTAAAATATCTTTTCTTGCATAATATATAAACGAGAAAACCAGGCAGGTTAATGTCAGCAACAATACCCTTATTATTAAATTAACATATAAATTTCTGTAAATCATTGTTTTGAGTTTTACATTTTTAGACTATTAAATGTTATAAGCCGTATTTTTCTATTTTCCTGTACAGCGTTTGGCGTCCTATTCCAAGCTCCTTTGCTGTTTCACTTATATTCCAGTTATTATTTTTCAACGAATTATTAATTATTAATTTCTCGCCATCATCCAGGCTAATTGTTTTATTGATATTAGCAAGTGCTTCAACATCTGAATTAAATGAAAAATCTTCCGGTCCAAGTGTATCAGATTCACATAATATTACAGCTTTCTCAATTGTATGGCGCAGTTCCCTAATATTTCCCGGCCATGAGTGGCTTTTAAGTTTATCCAGGGCTTTGGCTGTAAACTTTACAGGGAACCGTTCATATTTGTTTGCATACTGGTTAAGATAATATTCTGATAACAATATAATATCATTCATGCGCTCTCTCAGGGGAGGCACCGTGATCTGAACCGTATTTAACCTGTAAAAGAGGTCTTCCCTGAAAAGGTTATCTTTAACATAAGACGGCAGATCCTTATTCGTTGCACTGATTAACCTGATATCAACAGGTATTTCCCTGTTAGTTCCAACGGGGATTATTTTTTTCTGTTCTATAGCTGTAAGCAGTTTTGCCTGCAATGAAAAGCCGAGGTTGCCTATTTCATCAAGAAAAAGGGTGCCGCCTGATGCAGCTTCAAATCTTCCTATGCGGTCATCTTTGGCATCTGTAAATGCTCCTTTGACATGCCCGAAGAGCTCGCTTTCAAAAAGTGTCTCGCTCAATGATCCCATATCGATGCTGACAAAATCCTTTAGGTTTCTTTTTGACTGCCGGTGAATTTCCCTTGCAATAAGTTCTTTGCCTGTACCATTTTCTCCCAGCAATAGAATATTTGCATCAGTTTTAGCAACTTTGTTTATTGTCTTAATCAACTCTTTCATTGCATCCGATTCACCTATTATATGGCTGTAATTTCTGTCAATATCCTCATTAATCTGCCTTTGTTTTAGTTTGAGTTTTCTTAATTCATTACTGGATATACGAAGCTTCAATGCAGCCATAAGGGTTGCCAGTAATTTCTGGTTATCCCAGGGTTTTGTAATAAAATCAATCGCCCCGTCTTTAATGGCCTTAACAGCAAGTTCAATGTCCCCGTAAGCAGTTATCATTATCACTGCTATCGCAGGATCCTGCTTTAATATCTTTCTGAGCCAGAAAATTCCTTCATTTCCAGTATTAATCCCTGCTGTGAAATTCATATCCAGCAATACAACATCAATATTTTTTGTTGATAATATAAAAGGTATCCGGTTAGGTGTATTAATTGCAGTGACTGACCTGAAGTACCTCTTAAGGAACAATTCCAGAGAATTAAGGACACTAATATTATCATCAATAATAAGAATATCTCCTTGTTTTGCCTTCATGATTTCTTCAAATAAAATCAAACTTAAAATTAGCAAATTGTATGATTCTAACACATTAGTTGTATGATTTTGGAACATATTAAATTAATTTTCATGTTCAGCTTATATTTATATCTCGGTATATCAATCATTTATCATTTTTGGCACATAAGATGTATATAAATATCTTAAATAAAAAAATCAAAAATGATAAAAACAGAAAAGCTTAAAAAAGTATTCCGCACTGAAGAGGTTGAAACAACAGCATTAAATGACGTTGATCTTAATGTATTAAAAGGAGAATTTTTAGCAGTTATGGGACCTTCAGGTTGCGGAAAATCCACCTTGCTAAATATACTGGGTTTGCTTGACAATCCTACTGGAGGCAAATACTGGTTCAATGGCAGGGAAATATCAAAATATCGGGAACGTCAGCGGACTGATCTTCGCAAAGGAAATATCGGTTTTATTTTCCAGAGCTTTAATCTCATTGACGAGCTTAATGTTTATGAGAATGTTGAGCTTCCTTTATTATATCTAAGGATGCGCAGCAGTGAGAGAAAAAAGAAGGTAAATGATATACTCGACAGGATGCAGATCTCTCACCGCAAGAAGCATTTCCCACAGCAGTTATCAGGTGGACAGCAGCAAAGAGTAGCAGTTGCAAGGGCAGTTGTAACAAATCCCCAACTCATTCTGGCAGATGAACCGACGGGTAACCTTGACTCAAAGAACGGGGAAGAAGTAATGAAATTATTATATGAACTTAATAAAGAAGGTACTTCTATCATCATGGTAACACACTCGCCGTCATATGCAGAAAGTGCCGGCAGGATAATGCATTTGTTTGACGGGCAGATTGTGACTGAGAATATAAGGGTTTGAAGGAAAATTGTAAATTTTAAGTTTTAAATTTTGAATTATCTGCAAATGTTTTATTTGGGAAGATCTTATGAAGCAAGGATAAGAGTACTAATGTATGAAAAAGTATAATTATGTTTGGAAATTATCTAAAACTGGCATTTAGGAATATAATAAATTATACAAGGTACGAAAATAACAGCTATTTTCAATCCATAACAATTAAGTATATTCCTGAAAACGGTGAGGCTGAAAAGTTCTTTTATGAAAGTAAATTTTACCTTGGGGATACTTCTTTCCTTAATATTTTTGATTTTCCCTTTGTTTTCGGAAGGGCCGATAATGCAATTCAAAATGAACATTCGCTGGTAATTACAAGTGATATTTCGCATAAATATTTCGGAGACAAAAATCCGGTAGAGGCATTGAGGTATGAATAATTCAATTTAATACTAATATATAATGTTACTGAACTACATAATCATTGCATGGAGAAACCTGGTAAAGAACAGGATGGTTTCATTCATAAATATTTTAGGATTAACCCTGGGGCTTGCTTCAGCAGTGCTTGCAATACTCTATGCCCGGCACGAGCTTTCTTTTGAAAAATGCCATAAAAACTCAGAAAATATCTGTAAGGTTTATCTTTCCGGAAATTTAGGCGATCTGAAAAGTATTCCAACAACATTCGGGCCCGAAGGAGAAGCACTCAGAAGCATATTCCCTGAAATAGAAAGCAATTCTATTTCCTGGGAAGGTGAAGGAATTGTGAGGGTCGGCGATAACATATTTAAGGAAAATGATATTATCCTTGCTGATTCAGCCTATTTTTCAATCTTTACCATCGAGTTCATTGAAGGATCTTACGCTCCTGATCCGCAAACAATAGTAATATCAGAAAAGGCTGCCCAAAGATATTTTGGTAAAAAAGATCCTGTTGGTGAAAATATGACAATTAACCTCTTTGGCCAGAAGATTTCATTCCATGTAACGGGAATGTACAGGGATTTCCCATCAAACACACATTTGCGGGCTGAGTTCATCATTCCATTTTCACTGGCGAAGCGCTTCGATTTTGCCAGGTATAACGAATACCATTCAACTAATTATAACACTTACCTGACACTTATGCCCGGGACAGATATTAATGAGCTCAATAAAAAAATCCTCACATCCTACAAGATCCCGGTAAATATTGAAGATATCACTGCTTTTCTGATGCCTGTCAGGGAAATACGGTTACGGGGGACATTTGAGAACAACAGGGGGAAGTTAATAGTATTTCTTGCAGGAGGCTTCTTCATGCTTATAACCTCATGCTTTAATTTTATTAACCTGACCAACATACTTTTCTCGACCCGCGGAAAGGAAACCGGCATCCGCAAGGTCAACGGAGCCAAAAGTTATAATATTTTCAGCCAGTTCTTCACTGATACGATCCTTTCAGCACTTTTAGGTTTTAACCTGGCAATATTAATATTAAAACTTATATTACCCTGGTTCAACACATTGATGGATACACATATAAGTCTTAAGGCTGATCTGACATTCCTGGGACTTGGTTTTTCTTTGTTTGCAGTAACTTTAATACTGTCAGGTTTGTACCCTGCTGTCAGGTATTCTTTACAGAGGCCTGTACAGCTTATGACTACAACGGATACAGGGATCAAAGGCAAAAGTTTTTCCAGGAGGATGCTGACTACTTTCCAGTTTTTCCTGGCAGTTCTGTTTATCCAGGTTATGATAGTCATGAGCAATCAGAACAGGTATATTTTCAGTGATACTATTAAAAAGTACAACTCTGATAATGTTATATGCATTCCCGGATACCACTGGGGAAATTTGAAAAAGGTCAAGCAGGAATTGTTGAAAAATCCTGCTATTGAAGCTGTTTCCTGGGGCTCAACAATCCCTACATTCGGATTCAGTGTTACAAATGACTGGAAAGACGAACAGAATAATGAAATGGCAATAAGACATTCTTATGAAAGCGACTATCTTAAAGTGTTCGGGATAAAGCTATTAAGCGGAAGATTTTTTTCCGATGATTATGGTGCTGACAAGGAAAATTGCATAGTGATTAATAAGGAAGCAGCAGATATGCTTGAATATCCTGATCCTGTAAATAAAATGCTGTATGCCTTTGAGAAACATTATAAAATTATAGGTATTGTAGATAACTTCATGGCCGCGCCTCCTATATTTGACAATATGCCTTTATTAATTAATAAAAGTGATGATCAGAACGCATACCTTGTTATACTCATTAATCCTGTAAATCCTCAGGCTACACATGAATATATTACAAGCACCCTGTATAAATTCAATCCTGAATATCCTGTAGAAGTTAAATATCACCAGGATATTCTGTATGAACAAAAGGAGTCAAAATCATATACTACTGCAGGAATCCTGATGAGCATGTTCTTTATCCTTACTATTGCAACTTCATTGATAGGATAATTCGGTTTATCTGTATTCATAGCCGAAAGGCACCGTAAAGAAGTGGG
>CAZFHF010000067.1:0-4213 GCA_964518655.1 uncultured Bacteroidales bacterium
CTGCAGCATTTAAGTGCCCTCCTCCGTTAAAGTGCTTTTTTGAAAATTCATTTGCGGCAAAAGTTCCTTTGGAGCGAAAAGAAGCTTTAACATGGTCTTTTTTTTCAATAAATAATGCAGAGAACCTGATATTCTTAATTGACAGGGGATAATTGACAAAACTCTCTGAATCCCCGGGCTGAAAATTATATTTTTTTAGTTCTTCTTCTGTTAAACTTATGACAGCAGTATTATATTCAGGAAAAACTTCCATTTTCTCATTCAATGAATAGCCTAGAAGGCGCATTCGTTCAGCTGAGAAGTTATCATATAACTTATAATAAACCTCGTCCTTGTCAAATCCGTATTCCATCAATTTTGCAACGGTCAGATAAGTTTCCTTATTTGAAGAATTATAGCTGAAACAACCTGTATCTGACATAATTCCTGTAAATATGCAAACAGCAATATCTTTATCAATAAATTTCTGCAAATTATTATCTTCGATAAACTTCAGTATTAACTCGGCAGTTGAGCTGACATCTATATCTGTAATTATACAATCTGCACAGGGTTCAGGAAAGGGATGATGATCAATGATAACTTTATAAGCCCTGGATTGCATAACCAGCTCACCTAGTTTTTTTATTCTCCCTAAATCATTAAAGTCAATGCCAAAAATTATTTCTGCCCCGGAAATCTTACCGGCAACGATCTTATTGTCTTTTCCATTGATTAATACATCATCATTTCCCGGCAGCCACTGCAGAAATTCAGGGTAGGGATTTGGTGTAATTACACATGTATCATGACCGGCATTCCTGAATAAGTGAAGCAATGCCAGTGAGGATCCCATTGCATCCCCGTCAGGATTTATGTGAGTTACTATAACTATTTTCTTTGACGGATTGGCAAGCAGATCTTTTATCTCATTCTTATTGCAGTTATTTTCTTTTTTCAATTCAGGCATAGATTAGCATTATTGAATCCCTCTAAACATCCTTCTGAATCTTATTTTTTTTATAAATGTCTGTTCTTTATCAATAGACAGCCAGATGAATTTTGGCTTTCCCACAATATGGTCATCCGGAACAAATCCCCAATAACGTGAGTCGAGGCTGCTATGTCGGTTATCTCCCATCATCCAGTAATAATTCATTTTAAAAGTATATTCATCAGTTTCAATACCATTAATGAAGATTTTACCATTTTCGACCCTTAAATCATTTTTCTCATAATGGCCGATAATTCGCCGGTATAATGACAGGTTGGTAGTATCAATTTTTATTGTCACTCCTTTCTCAGGAATATACAACGGGCCAAAATTATCAACGTTCCATCGATACCTGCTGTCATGCGGGAAGATAGAAAAATCATAATAATCCCCTGGCATAAGAATGCTGTCAACAGATATTACATTTCTAAAGTTCCGTATCTTTTTAAGGTTTTCGGATGTAAGAGGAATTTCCCATGCATTTTCTTTTTGTATGAGTCTCTTAATATCTGCCCTTGATATGCCAAGTTTTTCCAGTTTTCTTCTATTCAGGCTGGAGCCATTTGTTATTATTTCATAATGATACTGTATACCAGGGAAATTTTCCTGCGGATTATTATTTACAAATACTTTACCTTTAATAATATTGAGCGTGTCACCGTGAATAGCAACACACCTCTTGATATAATTGTCTTTTCTGTCAACAGGATGTACTACAATATCCATATTATCCCAGATGTATTTCCGTGCTTTGCTATAATAATAGTCACGGTTTGATGCCTGTTGTTTATAATACAGGTCTATTTGCCTCAGTTTTTCAGCTTCCTGCAAAACAAGCAGATAATAGCTGGTATTTCTTTGCTGAATTGCCACTGTATCCCCTTCAGGAAAATTAAATACCACCGGATCGTTTCTTTTTACTTTGCCAAAACCTTTTAATCTTTTATATGGTAATTTTATCCATTCAAGATACGATTTGGTTTTGGTAGTTAAGGGAAGTGTATTTTGAGCAAAGGGGAAAGCAAGTGGTGTATTGGGGATTTTGGGTCCATAGGCCACTTTACTGACATACAGGTGATCACCAACAAGCAATGACTTTTCCATGGATCCTGTGGGGATTTTATAATTCTGAAAAAGAAAAATATTTATCAGTGTAACAGCTATTACTGCAAAAATTAGAGCATCCAGCCATTCTATCAGCGTCGAGTTCTTTCCTTCCCTCTTTTTCCAGAAACTCCAGTTTACTTTCCTGGATATATAAATATCAAATATTATTATTAAACCCGGCAAAAACCAGTAATTACCAATCCAAATAACCCAAAGAATATATATGATTGATGCAATGGCATATTTAATATAATCCTTCTTCAGGTATTTCTTACTTAATTCTTTTATTGTTTTCATATTTATTTAATTGAACTGAACATTCTCTTCCATCTTATTCTGCCAAACGTTTTTCGATTTTTATCCAAAGATAACCAAACAAACATCGCTTTACCAATTATATGATTTTCAGGAACAAATCCCCAAAATCTGGAATCATTGGAATTATGCCTGTTATCACCCATCATAAAATAATAATCCATTTTAAAGGTATAACTATCTGTGTATTCATTATTGATAATTATCGAATCATTATTAACAATAATGTCATTTCCTTCATAGACTGAAATAATTCTAATGTATAACGGAAGATTATCAATATTTATATTAATAGTTTCATCTTTTTTTGGTACTACAATAATACCAAAATTATCTTCTGTCCATAAGTAATTATCATTAAAAGGAAATATCTGATGGTTTGAAGCTAACGGATCTACACTTTCGTATTTGCGTATACCTTTCACATAATCGTATTTTTTTATCCTGTCATATCCTTCACTGGTCAGGGGTATTTCATATATAGAGTTCAGGTAATTGTAATTAATATCGTAAGTAGATATATTAAGTTGCTCAAACATGGAATTGTCAATCTCCTTGTTTTCAGAAATAACAAAGTAATTATACTGTAGATTATCGGGTTCTTTTTCCGGATTCCCATTTATAAAAGCTTTACCGTGTATTATTTGTATTGTATCACCCGGTATGCCGATACATCTTTTAATATAGTATTCACGTTTATCTACCGGGTGTGTTTTTATTTTATAATTATCAAGGACATAATCACGGCCGTGTTTTCTTATCAGTGTATAGTAAGTTTCCTCTTTCTTGGGATAATTTAATATAACAGTGTCGCCCTCTGGAAAGTTAAACACAACAACATCATAATTATTAATTTTTTTATATCCCGGCAGTCTCTTGTATGGTAAATGTATCCAGGATAAGTAGGAGCGTATTCCTTTAACAAAGGGCATAGAATTATGTGAAAAGGGCATGGAAAGGATGGTCTGGGGCAGTCTCGGTCCGTATCTAAGTTTATTTACAAATATATAATCACCCACATAAATTGATTTTTCCATGGATGAGGTCGGGATTGTAAATGGCTCTATTAATAATATCCGCAGAAATAATACAGCTACCAGAGCGATAATAAAAGCATCAAGCACTTCAGATCTAAACTCCCGTTTTTCATCTTTTTTAATTCGCTTTTTCCAGAATGTCCAGTTAACCCACTTTGTAATGTGTATATCAACCAATATAATTATTCCGAGAAACAGCCAATAGTTGCCGAACCATGATACGATAATAGTATAAATCACTGACGAGATTAATAGCCTGAAATACGGATTCCTGAATAGTTCTTTGTAAGTCAATTTATAACAGATTATTTATCTATCTGAAGAAGATCATTAATAGTATAAAATCCTTTTTTGTCTTTAATATACTCAGCTGCCAGAATTGCTCCTGATGCAAAACCTTTTCTGTTTTTTGCAGAATGTTGAATTTCAATAGTATCCATTGGGGAATCATAAGTTATTTTATGTATTCCCGGAATATTATCTTTTCTGACAGATGTAATTTTAATTGTGCTATCATCAGAGGCTTTATTCAGTTCCCATTTATTTTTTCTATTAACTGCCGGTATAATATCATTAGCAAGCTTTATTGCTGTTCCGCTTGGTGCATCAAGCTTCTGGGCATGATGAGTTTCTTCCATGGTTATTTCATAATCGGAAAACCGGTTCATTATAACTGCAAGGTGTTTATTTAGTTGCATGAAGATATTAACTCCCAGGCTGTAATTTGCAGCATAAAAAAGGGTTTGATTTTTATCCTTACATATTGATACTATCTCTTCAA
>CAZFHF010000067.1:4223-11946 GCA_964518655.1 uncultured Bacteroidales bacterium
CAGCCGGTTGTACCTGAAACAACAGGTGTATTGCATTCGAAACATTTGAGTATATTTGAGTACGCACTCTCAGGTATTGAGAAGTCGAGGGCCACTTCTATATCTGACAGGTTATTACAATTAAAATCTGCCTGGTTATCAATGTCAATGATTAATGCAACATTATGGTTTCTTTCAATAGCAGTTTTTTCTATTTCCCTGCCCATTTTGCCATAACCAATGATTGCTATATTCATAGTTATTATTAAATTTTATTATTTGACTGATGAGATAAATGATAAATATAGAAAAATTATTTATCACAAAGTTATTATAAAAAAAAAGTCCCGATGATCAACCGGGACTTAAGAATTATCTTTATTTTGTCATTTAACAGAATTTACAATTGATTCAAAAGCCTTTGGATCATTCATAGCAAGATCTGCAAGTACCTTTCTGTTAATATCCACACCTTTATTTTTAAGTTTTCCCATAAATTCGGAATAAGACATTCCATGCTGTCTGGCGCCTGCATTTATTCGCTGGATCCAGAGAGCCCTGAAATTTCCCTTTTTCTTTCTCCTGTCCCTGTAAGCGTATTGCAGTGCCTTTTCATAAGCATCTTTTGCTACTGTAAAAACATTTTTACGACGTCCAAAATAGCCTGTGGTTGCATTCAGGATCTTTTTTCTTCTTCTTCTTGATGCTACAGCATTTGTCGATCTTGGCATGATTTTAAGTTTATGAATGGTTAGCGGCTTGCTAAATAGCAAAGCTCTTATGTGCTAATTCATTCTGATTTAAGTAATTATGATTTATTCAAATGAAATTAAAATTCTATTTTAATCCTAATAAGAGCTTTATACTTTTACTGTCAGCTTTGTTTACAGTACCAAAGTATCCAAGGTTTCTCTTTCTTTTAGTAGATTTCTTGGTTAAAATATGGCTTTTATAAGCATGTTTTCTCTTTATCTTCCCTGTACCGGTAAGTGAAAATCTCTTTTTTGCTCCGGTATTTGTTTTCATCTTCGGCATTCTTGTTCTGTTTATTTTTGAAAATGTTAATATTATTTCTTTATAGGCTTTGGTGTAATTATCATGTTCATTCTTTTACCTTCCAGTTTAGGCATTTGTTCTACTTTACCCAAATCTTCAAGATCCTGTGCAAAACGTAATAATAAAATTTCACCATCCTCACTGTATACTATTGTTCGTCCCTTAAAAAAAACATAAGCCTTAACTTTTGCTCCATCCTGTAAAAATTTTTGAGCATGTCTCAGCTTGAAGTTATAATCATGACTGTCAGTATGCGGTCCAAACCTGATTTCTTTAACAACAATCTTCGCTGTTTTTGCTTTCAGCTCCTTTTGCTTTTTCTTTTGTTGATAAAGAAATTTTTGATAATCAATGATTTTACATACCGGCGGATTAGCATTTGGTGAAATTTCAACCAAATCAAGATCCAAATCATCAGCCAGGTCTATTGCTTCCCTTATTGAGTAAACACCAGGATTATCAATATTATCACCGACTATTCTTACTCTTGCTGCCTTAATTTCGTCGTTCTTTGCAAAATGCGGCATATCTGAATATTTTCCGCTTCTTTTGAAATTTTGTACAGCTATCTTTTTGTCCTCCTATATTTTATTTAAAATTAACTATTAATAGAATCAAAATGTTCGTCTATTTCTTTATTTAAAGATACTACAAAATCTTCTAATTTCATAATACCTTTATCACCTTCTCCTTGTTTTCGAACTGATACAGTGTTGTTTGTAACTTCCTTTTCGCCAATAATCAAGAGATAAGGAATTTTCTTTATTTCATTATCTCTAATTTTTTTCCCTACTTTTTCATTCCTCTGATCAATCAGGGTGCGAATATCGTAATTATTTAGAAAATTTAAAACTTTTTCTGCATAATCATTAAATTTTTCACTTACAGGAATTATAACAACCTGGTCAGGGGCTAACCAGAGCGGGAATTTTCCTGCAGTATGTTCAATGAGCACTGCGACAAATCTCTCCATTGATCCGAAAGGTGCCCTGTGAATCATTACAGGCCGGTGTTTCTGGTCATCACTGCCTATATATTCCAGTTCAAACCTATCGGGCAGGTTATAATCAACCTGAATTGTACCAAGCTGCCACTTGCGTCCTAAGGCATCCTTAACAATAAAATCAAGCTTCGGGCCGTAGAATGCAGCTTCACCATATTCGACTACCTTCTCAAGTCCCTTTTCTTCGGCTGCTTCAATTATTGCTTTTTCTGCTCTTTCCCAGTTTTCATCGGTGCCAATGTACTTTTCCTTGTCATTTGGATCACGCAGTGATACCTGTGTTGTAAAATCTTTAAAATCAAGAGCCCTGAATATGTACAATATAATATCTATTACTTTTAGGAACTCTTCTTTTACCTGGTCATGACGGCAGAAAATATGAGAATCATCAATGGTAAATCCTCTCACCCTGGTAAGTCCGTGGAGCTCACCGCTCTGCTCGTAGCGGTAAACAGCACCGAACTCAGCTATACGTATCGGCAGATCTTTATATGACCTGGGCTTACTGCTGTATATTTCACAATGGTGAGGGCAGTTCATGGGCTTGAGAAGAAATTCCTCACCTTCAGCGGGCGTACTTATAGGCCTGAAAGAATCTTTTCCGTATTTTTCATAATGCCCCGATGTTACGTACAGCTCCTTCTGACCAATATGGGGTGTAATAACAGGAAGATACCCGTGTTCCTTTTGAACCTTTCTCAGAAAGTTCTCAAGGTTTTCTCTGAGTACTGTTCCTTTAGGTAACCATAACGGCAACCCCTGGCCAACCCGTGATGAGAAGGTAAATAATTCCAGCTCTTTTCCAAGCTTTCTGTGATCCCTGGCCTTAGCCTGCTCCATCATTTCAAGGTACTCATCAAGCATCTTCTTCTTAGGGAATGTGATCCCGTATATCCTGGTAAGCTGTTTTCTTTTTTCATCTCCACGCCAGTATGCACCTGCAATATTCAACAGTTTTATTGCTTTAATTGAACTGGTGTCCGGCAAATGAGGTCCACGGCACAGGTCAGTAAAATCCCCCTGTGAATAAACAGAAATTGTTCCGTCGTCAAGCTCGTTGATTAACTCAATCTTATATTCGTCTCCCTTGTCATTAAAATATTTTAACGCTTCTTTCTTGCTAATCTCTTTACGAATGAATGGCTTGTTCTGCTTTGCCAGCTCGTACATCTTCTTCTCTATCTTGGGCAGGTCGGCATCAGCTATAACAATTCCGTCTCCGGGATCAACATCATAGTAAAAACCGCTCTCTATTGCCGGTCCTATGCCAAACTTTATGCCCGGGTATAAAGCTTCAAGCGACGCAGCCATCAAATGTGCAGAAGAATGCCAGAATGCATGCTTGCCTTCAGGATCATCAAACTTATGAAGCTTGATCCTGGCATCAATATTTATTGGCCTGGTGATATCCCACACATCACCGTTTACACTTATTGCAGTTACTTCATTGGCTAAACCGTGACTTATGCTCCTTGCCAAATCCAGCCCGTTAATTCCTTCTTTATACTCCCTGGATGAATTATCCGGAAATGTTATTTTAATCATCAGTTATGAAATGTTATATCAATTTTGAAGTGCAAAGATATAAAATTAATTAGGGAATTGAATTCAGCAGTTTAACAATTTAACAGTTTAATATCCTTAAACCTTAAACAGTAAATAGTAAACATACAATAAAAATTCGCATATTTGCTGTTATACATTTAGCTGCAAAAAAGTACGGAACGCATGGTAAAAAACTTACTTAATAAAGCCGGATTATGCCTGATGCTGTTATTGTTAATATTTGCATGCAGAACCAGTGCACAAACAGATAATAAGATAACCCTGGAAAAAATATATATTGAAGGAACATTTAGCAGGAAAAAACCTGTTAAACTAAAACCAATGAAGGACGGTGAGCACTACACTGAACTGTCAGAAAATAATTCTATAGTAAAATACAGTTATACTACCCCTGGTGCGGTGGATACAATATTCTCAACAAAAATATATGACAGAATATTTCCGGTATATATTTCAGATTATTCATTTAGTAATGATGAATCAAGATTGCTCTTTGCAACATCAGAACAAGCGATATACAGGTATTCTTTTTCAGCATATTATTATATATATAACCTGGCTGACAGTAACATAATGCTTTTGGCACCTGAAGGCAGACAACGGCTTGCTACATTTTCTCCTGACGGTAATAAGGTGGGATATGTATATAATAATAACCTTTATTATAAAGATATTTTAAATGATAAGACCGTTCAGGTAACATTTGACGGAATAAGGAATGAAATAATTAACGGTGCACCTGACTGGGTGTATGAAGAAGAGTTTGGCTTTACAAAAGCTTTTGCCTGGTCGCCTGACAGCCGGAAAATTGCATATTATAAATTTGATGAATCACAAGTAAAACAATATAGTATAGTATTATATGATTCAATATATCCTGAATTATATAAATATAAATATCCTAAAGCAGGAGAAAAAAACTCAATAGTTGGTATTCATGTCTATGATATAAGTACAGGATCCGAAAAAACCATGAATATTGGCACTAATAGTGATCAATATATTCAGTCTATAAAATGG
This sequence comes from uncultured Bacteroidales bacterium, assembly GCA_964518655.1. GTDB lineage: Bacteria > Bacteroidota > Bacteroidia > Bacteroidales > UBA10428. The sequence goes on from CAZFHF010000067.1 coordinate 8,848, forward strand.
ACCAGGGATCCGGATGTGCTTTGCATAACAAGACTTAACAGATTACAGAATAAATTAGACATAATATTGGCTGATGCCGGCACAGGAAAATCCCGGGTAATCTATACTGAGGAAAATAAATATTTTATTTCTGAAATACCCGGTAATCACATTACATTTCTTGATAACAGAAGCCAGTTTATTCTTATGAGTGAGATTAACGGATATATGCATCTGTATTTATATGATGTCAGGGGAAATTTAATTAATCAGATAACAAGGGGTAATTGGGTTGTTGATGAATTTATTGGCGTTGATAATAAGAAGGGATTATTGTATTACAGCTCGACGGAAGAATCTCCTTTGCAGAGGCATGTTTATTCTATTAAGCCGGATGGAACAGGGAAAAAAAGGATCACGAAAAAACCTGGGAACAATAAGGTTGTTTTTAGCAGTGATTACAAATATTATATGAACTACCATTCAACAGCCAATACTCCTGAGAATATCACTATTCATGATATATCCGGGAAACTTTTACAGGTGAAGGAGGATAACAGATCGCTTTCAGACATTGCAGAAACATATGGATTTGTTAAAAAGGAACTTATTAAAATTCCTGTATCTGATGTTCTGGAATTATATTGATGGATATTATAACCCGGGAACTTTGATAAATCAAAAAAGTATCCCGTATTTATGTATGTTTACGGCGGACCCGGCTCTCAGGAGGTACTTGATGAATGGAACCCGGGACTGGCGTGGTATCAGATGCTGGTTCAAAAGGGATTTATTGTAGCTTGTGTTGATAACCGGGGCACGGCAGGGCGAGGGGAGGAGTTCGGCAAATGTATATATATGCAGCTGGGTAAGCTGGAAACAGAAGATTTAATCAAGTCGGCCCAGTACCTCGGAGGCTTACCCTATATAGATAAAACAAGAATCGGGATATTCGGGGCAAGCTATGGTGGGTATTTAACACTGATGTGCCTGGCAAAAGGTGCCGGTATATTCAAAATGGGCATTGCCTATGCTCCTGTAACTGACTGGCGCTTTTATGATACTATTTATACTGAGAGATATATGCGCACTCCACAGGAAAATAGTAAAGGTTACCAGGAAAGCTCGATCCTGAATATGGCTGATAAGATCAGCGGAAATCTTTTAATTATCCACGGCACAGCTGACGATAACGTTCATCTCCAACATTCAATGGCTCTTATTGAAAGGCTGGTTCAGAATAAAATTCAGTTTGACATGCAGCTCTACACCGATAAAAATCATAGTATCAGCGGAGGGAATGCAAAATATCACCTGTATAAACATATAACTGAGTTTATTTATCAGAATCTTTAATCAGGCCTTCTTTACATAATACTATATTCTTGCCAATACCTTCTATATCAATTTAATATAATCTTTGATTTAGCTGTTATAATTGTTTGGCACGGTATTTGGATTTATCAATACAAATGATATTAAAATTCAGAAATCATGAAAAAACTTGTACTGATAATAGCTATAATACCCCTGCTTTTCACAAGTTGTGAGAAGGAGCCTTATGCAGATTTTTATGCATCGAAAACTCTCGTAGAGGTTGATGAGATTATTTATTTTACTAATACCTCATATAACTCTGACTATTTTGAATGGGATTTTGGTGACGGAACATTTTCGGTCAGGGATAATCCAAGCCATCATTATGCTGACGAAGGGATATATACAGTAACACTTTCGGCTTTTAAAGGTGCACGGATGATTGACAGGGCTTATATAACAGTAGAAGTACTGTATCCCACAATCCTGGAAATTACAGTTCTTGAATATTATGATGAGTACCCTGTACCCGATGCAAGTGTAATATTATACCCCAGCCTTTACGACTGGGAATATGAAACAAACTACATTGCTGAAGGATTTACTGACGGAAACGGCGTGGTATCATTTACAGGAGTGAATCCTGTATCATACTGGATTGACGTATGGCATGAAAATCATAATAATTACCTGCTTGCCGAAGAAAGTGAGGACTGGATAAAAACATTGCCCCTTTTAAGAAACAGGATAAACACTTTTATTGCATATGTTGATTACTTTGAAAGCGATACTAAAAGCACATCAAAGAAACGTGACAAGAATGCAAACAACTACAATTATAAAATAATTAAGCTGGAAAGAACATCTAAAGATAAACCATTACAAAGTTCATCGACCATTAAGTAGTGGGTTTGTAGTGATTATTTAGTGCGTCGCGAGGTCGGCAGAAAATTCTGACCGGCCTTTTTTTTGGGAATTTGTAATTTGTTTATTATTTGAAATTTGTTATTTGTTATTTGGTGCTTAATAGGATTTGATGTATGTTTTAAGCTTCATTCGATAAAGCAATTTTTTTTACCTGATAGTGTATAAAATTTATATATTTGCATGCCGAATAATTTTAGCTTTGTTAATCTGACTAATGCCGAAGTGGCGAAATTGGTAGACGCGCATGTTTCAGGGACATGTGTCTGCAAAGACATGAGGGTTCGAGTCCCTCCTTCGGCACTCTTCAACTGTATGCCCAGGTGGCGGAATTTGGTAGACGCGCATGGTTGAGGGCCATGTGTCCCTATTAGGACGTGCAGGTTCAATTCCTGTCCTGGGCACAAGAGCCGGAATTATGGAACATAATGTGTTTCAAAAGCAATTGCTATCAGCACAGCGTAATGAGATTAGTGAATACAACATATATTCACGACTTGCCAGGCACCTGCCGAAAAACAGGAACAGGGAGATCCTTGAACATATAGCCAAAGAAGAGCTCGAACATTACAACATTCTCAGGAACATAACCCACAAAGACGTGAAACCCCGCAAATTAAGAGTATTCTGGTATCTCTTTCTCTCACGTGTTCTGGGACTATCCTTTGGACTCAAGCTAATGGAACAGGGCGAAGAAATTGCTGAAAAATTATACTCAAAACTTAAGGAAGAAATTCCTGAGATTGCACAAGTATTCATGGATGAGCAAAAGCATGAAGCTGATATACTGGAGCTCCTTAAAGAGGAACGAATTGAATACGCAGGCTCCATAGTACTTGGACTTAATGATGCTCTGATGGAGCTTACCGGGGCTTTGGC
>CAZFHF010000068.1:0-7101 GCA_964518655.1 uncultured Bacteroidales bacterium
AAATCAAGTTTTGACGATAATTCATTTCCTGTTGAAGTGATAATTGTTTTCATATCATAACCATATTTAATTTTTTATTTGTTCAACTTTTAATGATTTGCACACAGGACAATTTTTTTCTACTAATACTTTAGGGATTGTAAACCTGGCATTACATTCATCACACACAAACCAGTTTTTATCCAAATAAGCATTACCGTAAATTGCCTTAATTTCTTTAGCCTCTACCAGCGCCATAGCAATTTTTCGTCTGGCGCTTTCATATATTCTGGCAAATGTTGGCCGCGATACACCCATTAAGATACATGCTTCATGATGGTTCATTAAATCATAATCTGCCAGTTTTATGGCTTCATATTCTTCATATAATAATTCAATATATCCTTTAAATTCTTCGGAACAACCGTATGGTTTATATCCTTTAAATTTAGGCGGCGCAACAATTTTCCTTAATCTTCTTCTTCTTGGCATTTATTAGATTTTTTATAAATATAATGAGAATATTCTCATTATCCAAATTTATTCAGAATGATTTTATCTAACTTTTCTATATTGTATTTTTTCTTATACTATATTCGAAGGATTGAATGAAATATCATCATATCAAGATTGGATTAATAGATATGGAATAGGATTTTTTTAATATTTGATGCTATAATAATTGTAATAATTTTTCTTCATTTCCAAACTCAAAATTAAAAAGAACTATAATTTTTATCCTTGTCTGAATGCTGCAAGTATCTTTAACAGTTTTAGTATTTTTTTAATAACTCCTGGTATTATCAGCTTAATTATGTTTATAACAGTTATTGCAGGTTATAATTATAAGGTAAATACGGAAGCCGAGGAATTACAAGAACGCTTTGGAGTGCAGTGGTTTGAATATTGTAAAAAAACAGGCAAGTATTTTTCTAAAATAAATATTTGATATCAGGTTTGTATAGATACAGGTTTAAATAATTCTTTCAGAATACAAACCGGATTGCCAATAAACATAGATACATTTTTTTTATACTCAAGATATTCATCCTGAAACTTTTCCATACATTCTTTTTCTTCAATAATAAGCACAAAAAGAACAACCCAAATCCACTGGGTAACTGTAATAATTAAAAATGTTACCGGATATCCTATAAGCAATCCCATAAATGTCATAAATAATCCCACTCCAAGATGATGAGGATGCCTGACGCATCTGTAAATATTTTGTGTAATAAGCCTGGTAGACCATCCCCATAATTCACATTTACCATAAATCCTTAATAATTTACCTGTCCTCTTTAACAAAAAATGGGATAAAAACATGCCAATAAATCCAACTACCCTTATTAAAATACCGAAATCTTTTGTTTTTATTAACTGTAAATCCAGCAATAATCCAATAGCTATACTTACAGCGGTCAGTAAGATCCAGATTATTAATCTTTTTAAACATTTACTGCATATAGCCATTTTTATATTTTCTTATTTTCTTCAACTTTGTAAGTTTTTATCAACACTCCCGTCCGGCAGCATCCAATCCGGATGATAAATACCATTTTCCTCCAATTTGTAACGTACGCATTTACTGCAGTTTCCCCTGCAATATTCTTCTATCCATCGTTTTTCGAGCACACCCTTTTCATAATATCTCTTCATCGGACAGGCATTATACCATTTACACTCTTTCATATATTTTACTACAGATAAATAAAAGTTTAAATTGTGAAGATAAGGGAATTTTTAACCAGCGAAAAACATGAAATCAAAGTACTTTTTTATCTGAAATGTTTTTCCAGCCATCCTGATATCACGTTCTTACGGTCGTCAAAATATCTAATATAGGGCTTTATATCAATTAATGGTGTGTTATCCAACATATCAACACATGTAAAATAGATCTTATTATCAACTATTCGTTTTAATTCAACAATTGACAGCCCCAGGTGGTTTGGTCTGTGCGGGCTTCTTATGGCAAATATTCCATGTTCCTTGTTTTCCAGGTACGGCATACCAATGATATCTTCCCGTTTTGATTTGTGAAAGTAATAGATCAAATATGCATGGCTGAATCCATCCAAATCAAGTAATCCTTCTTTATATTTATTATTCAGTTCTGCATAAGCTTCAGTTTCGTTGTTCAGACTACCCTGGATTGGAATATCACTCAGGTTCTTATACGGAGAACGAATCGTGCCTATCGGCTTAATTATTATTGATTGCATTTGTATAATAATGTGTTAAAATAATTTATATGGATTAGCTTTTAATTATATCTTCTTATTTTCTTTTAATGATATATAACTAAATACGATAACAGGTAATTGAACTAAAGACCATATAACCGGCCCATGAATCTGAGATGTAAAATTAGGAGGATTATTTATTAACATATGTATAATATGGGTAAAGCAAAGAATAAAAATTACTGTACTTAATATCAAAGCCAGTATATAACCCCATATTATTTTCTTAGTGCACAAAGGAATTATTATTAAAGCTCCAATAACTCCAACAGTATGCCGTGTATTTCCCAAACATAAAAAATATGAAATACGATCATAAGTACCAAACGGAAATTTCATAATATCAATTGCAATAAAAATTATGAAAACACTTAATACTAATCCTATAATTACAATAAAGTTAGCCTGGGGAAGATTTTCTTTTGTTTTCATGGTTTATACTTTATTTTTTGATTATTATCGATTGAAATATAAGATATGTTCTTTTAATATTAACATGATTTATATCCATATTGTGAAATATATTTTTTATCTCTTTTGGAGTAAACGCTGCCCTGATAGATGAAAAAAACCAACCTTTATATACTGGTAAATAATATAACCACCAGACTTTTTTGAGGTCGTGAATAAGCAGTATTCCATTATCAGCAACAGTATCCAGCAGGTTTGTAATAATCTCCGCGGGATTTTTCCAATGATGCATAGAATATGTTGAATATACCAAATCGAACTTCCCTATATTTTTAACATTATCCTTATCAGTTAAATCACCAAGGTATATCCCGATTCTATTCTGTAAGTGTTTTTCATTGATAAATTCTTTGGCAACCTCAACCATATAAGGTGATATATCAAAAGCAACAATTTTAACCTCCGGATTACTCTCAGCAATCATTGATGTCAATACACAGGGCCCTGCTCCAATTTCAAGATATTTTCCTTTAATCTTTAAGGAGTTAATGTGCTTTATAACTCCATTATAGAGCTTTGACTTTTTTTTCGCAAAATTCAAATAATCCCTGGAATCATGAATATTTGAAAATTGTTCTTCCTGATGCTCTTCTATTCTTTTCATTTATTGAATTATTGATTTTTACAACCGTTAATAATTATATTAAAGTGGGTTTCCAGTACTTTTTTATTATCAACTTTAAATATTTTCAGGATTTCACTTTTATTATGAATTATTACTAAGATTCCCAGCATTTGTGACCAAAGTGTTGCCGCCAATTCATTTTCAGATATATCATTTCTGAGAGAACCATCCATAATTCCTTGCTTTACAATATCCAGCAGAAGAGCATATGGAGATTTAGTAATAAAAAATTCCTTTATATAATCCATATTCACATTTAACTGATTTAACTTGCTGCTTTGAAAATGAATATATAATTCAAAATAGTCTTTATATTCCAATGAATATTGAATTAATACACGACCTAATTCTATTAAGTTTTCCAAACCTTTTTTATTATTATCTGTTTTTTCTCTCATCTTTTTGTTTACAATTTCAGCCCCTCTTTGAGCAATTGCAAATTGGAGGTCTTCTTTGGCTTTAAAATAAAGATAAAGGGTTCTTCTGCTTAACTCAGCTTCCCGCGCGATATCTTCCATCGAAGAGTTTATTATACCCTTACTGAAAAATATTTTTTCAGCTGCATCCAAAATTTCATTTCTTCTCCTTTGCCTTTCTCTTTCCTGTCTGTCTTTTATACTCATAGTGTATTTTATTTACATATGTATATTTACTACACAAATGTAAATATTTAATTTATATTATGCAAATATTAAAGGGGGGGAAAATCGATTAATAGCTATTAGAACTAAGGTTATATTTTCTAAGCAGTGAATGAAAATTTGTACGTTGCATTCCAACGTTTTTTGCTGCTCTGCTCACATTTCCTTCAGCAAGTTTGAGCGCTTTTATTAAGAACTGTTTTTCAACCTGGGATAATACTGTATTCTGAGCATATTGTTTATATTTTTTAAAATCTTCCCAATTGCCGGGCAACTCTTCAACTGAGTATCCTTTAGGTAAATTACTCAGCTCTTTCGGCAAATGCTTTGGTTTAATGATATCAGAATCACAGAGTATTGCGACCCTTTCAATAATATTTTTCAACTCCCTTATATTACCGGGCCACCTATATTTTTCGAGTATTTCAATTGCTTCAGGAGAAAAGTATTTTGCCCGTATATCATTTATTGCCCTGATACTATCTAAAAATGTATTAGCCATGGTTATGATATCTTCATGTCGTTCACGCAACGGAGGAAGATAAACAGGAATTACCTGTAAACGATAAAAAAGATCTTCCCGGAAATCACCATTTTTAACCATTTTTGATAAATCGCGATTTGAAGATGAAATTAATCGTATATTAATATCACGTTCAGCAGTATCGCCGACCCTTCTCAATTTTCTTGTTTCCAGTACGCGAAGTAATTTGCTCTGTATTTCTATATTAATATTAGATACTTCATCCAGTAATAATGTTCCATTATCGGCTACTTCAAAAAGGCCTTGTTTAGTTGAAATTGCTCCTGAAAATGAGCCCTTGACATGCCCGAACAGTTCACTCTCCAGAAGCGTGGGTGTCAGTGCGCTGCAATCACAGGCTATAAACGGTTTGTCTTTTCGCGTACTTAAACTATGAATCGCCTGTGCAATTACTTCTTTGCCAGTGCCGCTTTCACCTGTAATCAGTATATTACTATCTGTTGGAGCAGCACGTTTTATAATAGAAAATATCTTCTTCATCTTCGGGCTTTCTCCGATAATTCCTTTGAAATCCTGATGCATACGCAGTTCTTTTTTTAAGGCAATATTTTCTTTTAACAGCTCAGAGTGCTTAATAACTTTTTTAATATTAATTAATAATTCATCCGGTGTAAACGGTTTGCCTATATAATCTGCGGCGCCCAGTTTTATCGCTTCCACGGCTGTTTGAACAGTGGCATATCCTGTTATAATAACAACTTCAGAAGTAATGCCTTTTGACTTAATGGTTTTAAGTATTTCCATTCCTTCAATTTCCGGCATCATCAGGTCAAGAAGGATCAAATCATACTTACCTGACAATGCCTCTTTTAATCCGTTTCTTGCATTTTGTTGAAATACGACTTCAAAATCTTCCTGCTCTAAAACGCGTTTACAACTAATACCAATAGTAGATTCATCATCAATGATCAGGACTTTTTTCTTTAGCTGTAAATTACTATCTGATTTGTTATTGTCCATTTCTACTTTTCTGTTTCTGAGTTTTGTTCAGCTTTCTGATATGGTAAAACAACTGAAAATGTTGTGCCTTCATTTTCATTACTCTCGCATTTAATTATTCCTCCGTATTGTTGAATAATTCCATAACTAATACTCAATCCCAGTCCTGTTCCTTTTCCGATCGGTTTTGTGGTATAGAAAGGATCAAATATTTTATCTATATTTTCCTTTTTTATACCACATCCTGTATCAGCTATTGTAACCCTAACATGTTCTTTTGAAGTTGAAGTAGTAATAGTAATGGTACCGGTTTGAGCAATAGCTTCTGCTGCATTAAGCAAAAGATTTAAAAAAACTTGCTGAAATTGATTCTTATCAGCCATTAAAGGCTGAATATTTTCATTATAATTCTCAATAATCTTTATATCGCGGAATTCCTTCTGCCTGTTGATTAGCTGTACCAGCTGCTGTAAAATAGTATTAATATCAATCAATTCCTTATTGGCAGGTGATTGACGGGCGAAGTCCAGTAGTTCTCTTACAATTTTACGTACACGGTTTGTTTCATGTATTATTATATCCAGATCTTTAATATCTTCGTCACTGTTACTTTTTTTCTGCTTGAGCAAGTGAGAAAAATTTAATATAGATGTAAGGGGATTGCTTATTTCATGAGCTATGCCTGCAGCAAGGCGGCCTATTGAGGCAAGTTTTTCGCTCTGGCCAATTTGCTGTTGTGTTTCTTTCTGTAAATTCTTCTCAAATTCTTCAATAGAGTCAGCCATTTGGTCTATTGTCTTGCAAAGAAGCCCCATTTCTCCCGATGGTCTCATTTCACACCTGGCACTTAAATCCCCGTTCATTACTTTTCTGCTCATCATTACAATTCTGTCAATAGGTTTCATCATTAATCTGGTATAAATGAAAACCAGTATTACACCTGATATTGCAGTAATACACAGCATAATGATAGTAAAAAGAACAATTACTTTTGACGGCCTTTTGAAAGGAGCCTCCAGAAGACCAACATACAGTGACCCTATAATTTTATTATCTATGTCCCTTATTGGTTCATATGATGTTATATACCAGTCATTAACCACAAATGCACGATCAGCCCATGTTTTACCCTTTAAAATAACATGATTGTATACTTCTTCACTTAAGCGGCTGCCGATAGCTCTTTGGTTATCCTTTAATTTTACATTTGTTGATATCCTTAAATCATTAAAAAAAATCGTTGCCGTACCTATTTCTTTTCCTTCATATATTTGATCCTGAAAGACCCTGGTTTTTATTTTATCTACTATTTCATTATTTCTGTTTAATATGTATCCTCCCAACAGAATTCCTAATCTTTTATTATCATACATAGTCATAAAAGGCACAGCAGCTGCAATAACCATTCCCCTTCTCTCTGTATCTTTTACTGAAGGCCTGGCTTTGGGGGTATGTTTAATATCTATTACTGCCCTTTCTGATATAGCTTTTCCTTCCTTCTCAAGTAGTTCACTTGAAAAGATTATTGTTCCCTTGCATGGTTCTTCATCATTTAATGCCTTTTTTACAATGGATAGGTCCGAGATATTATCTCCCCTGCTCGCGGGATTATGCGCACGGTATATAACATTGCCATTTAGATCCACCAGCGTGAGG
>CAZFHF010000068.1:7111-11774 GCA_964518655.1 uncultured Bacteroidales bacterium
ATCTAGTCCACTCTTTTCATAAATATTCCTGAAAACCTTTCCCAGGTCTCCTTCAATTTCTTTTTCCAGAGGTGAATCAATTGACCTGCGTATTGACACTGCCTTTAAAATCTGATCAACATGATCAATATAACCATTATAAATATTATGTGCTGCATATAAATCATGGCTTACCCGTGTCTGAACCTCTTTGATAAATACCTTATTTACATAAGCACTTACTACAATAGCTACAGTAATGTATGAGAATAAAATGATAATAATTAATCCCAGGGTTATTTTAGTCTGAATCCGCATTAGATATTTTTTTCAAATTTACAAAAACTGTATAATATATTTATACACTGTATAAACAAATCTTACTATTTTTATGAACCACGTGTGCTAAATCCTTATAAAATATAATTTAATTCATTGTTATTTAATGCATTAGCTAATTGTTAATATTTATTAATATTATGGCACACAAATTGACTTACCGGAAATGTTAACCATAATATTAAAATTTAAAAAAATGAATTACCAGCCTTCGATATTAGTAATAGATGACGAAACACTTATTTGTGAAAGCTGTAGCCGTATCTTTTCACAAGCCGGATATAAAGTAGATACTTATGTAAATTCGGATAACGGTTTTCGTCAGGCAATATCATATGATTATGATGCCATTGTACTGGATTTGAATTTAGGAAAAAATGATGGTATGGACTTATTGAGGAATTTTCGAAAGATAAAGCCAAAGGTGCCGGTAGTAATTATAACAGGTTACCCTACTGAAGAGAGTAAAAAAATGTCAGATGAATTAGGCGTTTCAGATTATATATTAAAACCGTTTGAACCCGGAGAAATATTAGAACCCATACAAAAGGTAACCTTCAGGAAGCCGCAAGCATCAAATGAGTCAATATACACTCAGCATACTCAGGACGATAATAAAACAAAGGATTATTACAGGTTTTTTGAATCTTCGTGGTTATACAGGGAATCAGGCGGATTGATCCGTATTGGAGGTCATTTAATAAACTCATTAAATATAAGTCCGGAATCGGTAACATTACCGGACCCTGGCAGTATAGTATACAGGGGGTTGCCGTTAGCCGTGGTAAATTTTGGTAATGGAGTTACACTGGATATACCTTCTGCTCTTAGCGGAAAAATAACCGTGGTAAATTCTGAACTGATAAAGTTTCCTTCAATTCTCGAAAATAACATTAATAAAGAAAGCTGGATTGCATTAGTCAAACCGGAAAATATCGAAGAAGAGATAAAGGCAAGCGAAATCCGCAAAATTCTGATCTTAAGTAAAGATGGCAATAAGATTAATAGTTACTGCAACCGCATCAGAAATATGGGATATATTGCATTAATAACCAAATCAATAGAAAAAGCGATGAACATATTGGACGACGATAAAATTAACGTTGCCATTGTGGATGCAGCAACATTCAAGGATAAGGGTCCCGATAATGTTAAGAGAATTTATCAGGAATGCCATAACACTAAGGTTATTGTAATAAATAATCCAAACTCAGAATTTGAAACTGAATATCGCAAAAACAGAATATTCTACTATGGAGTGAATCCTGTTTCAAACAAAGAGATAGCTGACGTTTTAAGTTGTGCATTTAATAATGAAAGACGCATTGAATTATTGGAATCTGATGAACCATGTCTATTACCAAAGACCATAAGTAAAATTAGTATAACAAACAGGCACAGTAAAAAGGTTACGCTTCTTGCGTATGACGATATACTTCAAAATAACCAGGGTATTGGTTACTTGGTTATCAGGAAATTAATTGAACAGGCATATCCGGTAGAAGTATTAAATAGCTGGGCCCGAAAATCTCTGTCAGATACTACTGAGTCATATTACATCTCAAATGAAAAAGAGAAGAATGACTGCATTATCATTATACATAGCCAGGATATGCAGAGGATTCCGGGAAACATAACAAAAATATCCGAAGTATATGAAAATAGTACAGGAACCAAAAATATAACTATCACAATTTCTGTTCAGCCTCCTGTTAACAGCAATAAAATTATTTTTAATAATATTACTACTAGATCACTTGCAGAGCTAATCATAAATGAAATGATCTCGGTATAGAAAATATTGAACAAGTTTTGAAATATCAAAAACCAATATAAAACACTAAACAGATAAATCCTGGATTATCACTTTGAAAATTCCATTTTCTCTTCTATAATTTTTTAATTAAATAAGAACCTTACGGAAGTATTAATTTTATATTTGTATTACTTATGAAGCTTAATATTATGATGAGTATTACTGCTTCGATTCAATATAATCTATATAAACATAAATTTGTAATACAAATAAAAATTAAGAATGGTATATTCTGATAAACAATATCTGCTTGAAGAATACAAATCCCGTATTAACAGGGTTTTTGATTATATAGATCAGAATTTACACAAAAAATTTTCACTTGAAGAACTTGCGTCGGTGTCAAATTTTTCAAAATACCACTTTCACAGGATATTCAATGGAATGACAGGTGAAACGCCTTTTCATTTTATACAGCGGATACGGCTTGAAAGGGCTGCAATTTACCTGTCGGGTAATCCAAAAAAGACAATTTCAGAAATTGCTCATGAATGTGGATTTTCTGATCAGGCAACATTCGCGAGAAGTTTTAGAAGTTACTTTAAAATTTCAGCCACTGAATGGCGCAAGAATAATAATCTTTATCAGAATAGCAACCATAGCAAAATAAATCCAAACTATAATCAAACGATAGGCAATGTAAATCAAGGCAAATACCAGTCCTCTATGTATTATTGCAATGAATCTAAAACAATTAAATGGAGGACAAATATGGAAATTAACAAAAGTACGGAAGTCAAAGAACTTCCTGAAATGACAGTTGCCTATGTAAGGCATATAGGACCTTATAAAGGTGATAGTAAATTATTCGAGAAATTATTTACCCGGTTATTTACATGGGCCGGACCACGGGGTTTAACCGGGCAGCCGGGAATGAAATCACTTATCATATATCATGATGACCCTGAAGTCACAGAGGCTGAAAAACTGCGGGTAAGTGTTTCTATACCGGTCCCTGAAAATACAAAAGTTGATGGGGAAATAGGAAAAATGACTGTTAAGGGAGGGAAATATCTGGTTGCACGTTTCGAATTATCTCCCGACAAATTCCAGGAAGCATGGTCATGGGTTTTCGGGACATGGTTTCCGACCAGCGGGTATCAGCCTGATGACGGCCCCGCCTTTGAGATATATCCTGAAGAATGTGCAAAAGAAAAATGCGTGGTTGATATCTGTGTGCCTGTAAAACCCTTGTAAGACCGGCTGATTTATAGATACAGCCATTTGCAAATCATTTAAGTATGCTTAAGCTTCTTAAATAATTAACATCAGGAGCAGAATTATTAATAACTAACTCTGCTCCTCTGTCTTCTTAAAGCTTTAATTTCTTCAAATCTTCCCTCATCCTTTGAATATCGTTGATCCAGTCTTCAATATCCTGCTCATGTTCAAGCTCCTCATTCAATATAATTGTTGCCATCTGATGTGTAGCATGGTCTTTACCACTAGTAAAGTTTGCTATATCCTCATACCTTTGAATAGCACAACGTTCTCCTTTCAGGTTCTGCTCAAGAATAGCTTCAACATAAGGATCTGTTGGCGTGTCATAGCCACACCTTCCTATTTTCATCCATTCTGAAGGATTTAAAACAGGTGTTCCTCCCAGCTGGATAATCCTGTTAACAACCAGAACTGCATGATTCAATTCCTGATCTGCATGAACCAGAAGTTCAGGTTCTATTTCACTCCGCATAGGTCCTTCCATAACCCTTGCCCCGATCCAGTACTGGTAGTATGCCAGCCATTCTTCAGATAAAGCACCATTGAGCATTTTAATAAGCTCTTTTGTATCAACTTTTAAAATTTCAATACCATGTTTTCCCATAATTAACGTTTTTTGTTTGATGTAATGACTTTTGTTTTTTTTATAAAGTTATTAATTATTGAGATATTGTCAATATATTAGTTTGTAATAACTATTTTTAAGATCATTAAATTATTTATATTTGATACTTTAATTTAAGCTCGTATGCGTTATTTACATAAATACCGCAAATATTTCCTTATCGCATTATTTCCGGCTATTTGTTGGCTTTTTATTAATAATTCTATAAACAGGCATTTTCACCAGTTACAGTCAGGTCAGATTATCACGCATGCCCATCCTTATCAAAAAGAAAAATCTGACTCTTCACCATTTCAATCCCATCATCACTCCGATTTTGAGCTTCTTATTTTAGATCTTGTTTCAAACCTGGTAGTAATAATAATTGCAGCAGCTCCTGTTGGAATTTTTCATTTATTAATCAAAGAAATAAAGATACGGGCAGCAAAGATTTTCGCATATTCTGAGCCTTATAACATACAAAAATACCGGGGGCCTCCAGCTCTGGTTTAAATACCCTCTTTACAACCTATTCATTAGCTTATTTAGTGATAATCGGATATTTCCAGATTTTCGGGGTATTTTATAATTATTAATGTATAAATAATCATATTTAAAAAAATGAGGTATATAATTTTAATTACCGTTTTTGTGATCTTATATGGTATTATATTAAAAGCTCAGCCCGCAAATAATATAACTGC
>CAZFHF010000069.1:0-11686 GCA_964518655.1 uncultured Bacteroidales bacterium
ATATTGAATTTTAATAAAAAATATGTCCTAAAATTTGTTTTACAACATAGAAGGGGACTGCGCCCCTACTGGGGACAGCGCCAAGACGCAGTCCCCAGTAGGGGCGCTGTCCCTTTTCAAAAAAAAATCCGCACCTCACTTGAGCGTAAGGCAAAAATTCCTTATTTTTATTTGCAGTTAAGTTTAACTAAAAACTAAATCTTTATGAAAGCAAAACCGTTATGTAAGGCTGCTTTTTTGAAATTTCTTATTGCAGCCCAGGTTATTGTCTTTATAAATTATAATGTTTATTCTCAGGACAAGAACCTTGTTGTTAACTATAGTTTTGAAGAGTATAAGGAGTGCCCTAAATCCCACAATCCTGAAAACCAGTCGCATTTAATAATTCCCGGCTGGACATACCCGACATTTGCGGCGCCTGACTATTTTAACAGGTGCAGTCCCGAAGATGCAGGGGTGCCGCGTAACTTTGCAGGCGTAAGCGAGCCTAAGACAGGCGACGGATACATCGGGGCAATATTAAGCGGGACCTTCGAGGGGCGAAGGGAGTATTTCCAGGGCGAGCTGAAGAAACCCATGGAGGCAGGAGCGAAGTACTGCGTCACGTTTTACTACAGGCTTGCTTCGGGATCACGGTTTGCTGTCGACCAGCTCAGTGTCAGATTCATCGAAAAGAAATTGTTAAAGGACGGTATTGTTGCTATTGGCGGCCAGCCCCAGATAAACAATGTTGACGGCCTGTTTCTTGATAATGTCGAGGACTGGGAACAGAAATGCTACGTTTACACGGCTGAAGGTGATGAAAAGTATTTTATCATAGGAAACTTCAAAAACTACCAGAACACCAACTATGTTGTGACAGACAAGAATATTGTCAATGAGCGTAATAAGGCATATGCATATTATTATTTTGATGATGTTGTAATAAGCCGTCTCGAGGATTGTAATACCTGCCCGTGTGTTCAGCATGATTTTGAAACAAAGATAATCAGCACCTCCTACACCGGGGGCCGGGATCCCATAACTGGCAAGGTTAAAAAGATAGTTGATGACGGCTATATAAAGATCGGCATCCTGGGTGGCACACCCCCATACAAGGTAATGTGGAACAGCAAAAGAACAGGCATGGAGCTGAGGAACCTGCCGGCAGGCATTCACACATATACTGCATCTGATGCCAACAATTGCCTGTCTACAGGCACCGTAACCTTTGTTGAGCCCGAGATAATAAAGGATGAGTTCGAGGACGGCCTGAAAAATATCGAAGAAGGATCAGCAATAGTGCTGGAAAATATATTCTTTGAGTTCGGCAAGACCGACCTGTTGCATGAATCTTATGTCGAACTTGACAAGGTTTCAAGTTTTATGAGGGAGAATAACATCAAAAAGATTCAGATATCAGGGCATACTGACAGTGAAGGCTCTGACAGCTATAACCAGAAACTATCGGAAGGAAGGGCAAAAGCCGTTGTTGATTACCTCATAAGCACCGGTGTGCATCCTGTGAGCATGGAAGCTGTAGGTTACGGCAAAACCAGGCCTATAGATACGAACCTTACTGATGAGGGCCGTGCGCGTAATAGAAGGGTGGAATTTATGCTAGTAAAAAGATAGTAACGTTTATTTAAAAACTATACGTATGAAACGAATATTGTTCATCTTACCGGTTTTGCTTTTATCACTTTGTGTGAATGCACAGAGCATCAAAAAAGGATATAAACATCTCGAGAAGCTTGATTATGATAAGGCAAAAGAAGAGTTTTCCAGGGTAGTAATAACAGATAAGGAAAATCCTGCAGCAAACTTCGGACTGGGTTTAATTTACGGGGATGATAAGTCCCCGATGCATGACATAATACAGTCGTGGTCATATATGACAATTGTTGACAAGAACCTTGACGCTCTTACAGAAGAAGATAAGGAAATTGTAGGCGAATATTTTGCAAATACCGAAGTTAGGCGCAGCAGCAGGTCACCTGACAAGAAAATGGAGCATGCCATAGGCACCATTGAAGCAACACTTATCAGATATATCAGGGAGGAAAATAACCTGGAGATGACATATGAGATAATAAATAAGTTTCCTGATTTCAGGCATTATGACAACGTGGTACATATCAGAAACCAGCTGGAATTCAGAAAATACGAAAAAAGGAACACCCTGGATGGGTACCTTGAGTTCATATCAAAATTCCCTGATGCCGCCCAGGTCGGCAAGGCCATAAAATACAGGAATAAGCTTGCATTTGAGAAAGTGAAAAGCATAAATACTGTTGAAGCATATGAAAAGTATATGAAAGATTATCCTGATGCCATAGAGTACAGCCAGGCCATAAAAGCAAGAAATGCAGCAGCTTTTGCCAGGGCCAGGAGATTAAATACCCTTAAGGCCTATGAGGATTTTATTAACCAGTATCCTGAAGCGCTGGAGATAGCAGAGGCCAAGAAATACCAGAAACAGCTGCTTTATGAGCAGGCAAAAAGAATACAGACGCTGGAAGCATACAATGAGTTCATAAGGAAATACCCCGAGGGAACACAATATATTGATATTTTCAACCTGAAATCACTGGACCTCGGAATGAAATTCCTTACAAGAAATAACATTACATGGGACAACCTTATATGGTCAAGGAGCTTTGACAATGAGAAGAATATTGAAACAGCAGGGGGACTGGCAATAACATCTGACGGTAAATATATCGTAAGCGGCAAAACACTTCAGGAAGATTCGCTATGGAACGATGCATGGATACTGAAGCTTGATCCGGAAGGGAAAATGATATGGAACAGGATAATAGGAGACAGGTATGAAGATCATGTCAGCAGGACTGCCGTAAATGCAAATAATGATATAATTACAATGGGATACACGTGGCTGAGCGCTGACTCAGCATCCAGGGAAGTGTGGATATTCAAGATCGATTCCGAAGGTAAGAAGATATGGAACAGAAGCCTCGGAAAATGGGATGTCACCTCCATGTTAATAAACAGCAACAATGAAATATTTATCGGGGGTTACGAAAAAAATGATTCATTGAATAATTATTCTATTATTGTTATCAATGATAACGGGAAGAAGCTTTGGAAAAGAACGTTTACAGGCGTTGGCGAGGTTAATTCGCTTGCCCTTTCACCTCCTGACGGCAATATTATTATGGCAGGCAGCAGATGGGGAATTAAAATGGACTCAAAAGGTTATATAATATGGGAATCAGTATTTGAACCTTACGACAGCATCACATGTACTGCAGTAGCAAATTCAGGAGATGTATATTTTGCAGGTATCAGGAATTCTAAAAATGTTGTTTTGTATAAATATTCAGCAAATGGTTATAAAACATGGAGCCGCGAATTCCAGGACCTGGCAGATGCTGAAAATGTCTATAAGATTATATGTGTCGATGACAGAATAATAGGCATTGGCAATACGGTTCTTCATTCATTTATCCAGACATTTAACTCAGGAGGCAACATGATAGCAAACAAGCCCTTAACAGGAAAGATCACCCTGTCAGATATTATTACCGATAACAGGGGTAACCTGATAATACAAATCTCAACAGATGATATAAATGTGATGAAGAACCTGGGTATTAACCTTTAGTTAATCTTTTGTCTTGGGGACAAGCGAACCGTCCTCATTTTCAATGTATTCAGGTGCATTGCGGATAAGAATAGCGAGGACTACAAAAGAGAGAATAAAAAAATATAATATACAAAGAAGTAAAATTCTTGTCACAATATTTCTTTAGTTTCATTTTTATTAATGCAACAATATTACAATATTAATTTACGTTTTACAACAATTTAGCAAAAATGTTATCATTTTATTCCTTTAGAATTGGCTATTCTAAGGTATTTTTACTTTTATAATTTATTGTTATGTCTTTAGAAAAAGACCTGAAAGAAAAGATCATACTGCAGGAAGATGAGATTGAGCGGCAAAGAAGGGAGCTGACGGAAAGCATTAAATACGCCAGTTATATACAGAACGCCCTGCTTTCGTCAGAAGCCACCATTAAAAAAGTTTTGCCGGAGCACTTTGTGATATTCATTCCCCGCGACATTGTGAGCGGTGACTTTTACTGGGTATCAAAAAGAAAATCTGAAGTTGTTATTGCTATAGCTGACTGCACAGGACATGGTGTACCCGGAGCTTTCATGAGCATCCTCGGGATAACCCTGGTAAGCGAAATAGTAAACAGGGGCAGTTTTTCATCGTCAGCCGACATTCTGAACCAGCTGCGTGAAAGTGTAATGAAGTCGCTTAACCAGACCGGCGAAGAGAATGAACAGAAAGATGGCATTGATATGGCGCTTTGCATAATTAATCTTGAAACAAACCAGCTTGAGTTTTCAGGCGCTTTTAATCCTATATATATAATCAAAAAAAACAGGCTTTTGGAAATACAGGGTGATAGCATGCCAATAGGCATAGCTGCGTTGGAGGAAAACTCTTTTACCAACCATATAATAGAACTTGGGGATGGAGATGTAATATATTTATTTTCAGACGGTTTCGTTGATCAGTTTGGCGGCCCTGAAGGTAAGAAATTTAAATACCAGCCATTCAGAAACCTGCTTATGAATATTTATAACTTACCAATGTATAAACAAAAAGAACAAATTTTATCTGCTTTTATGAGGTGGAAAGGTAACCTTGCACAGCTGGATGACGTATTAATGTTCGGATTTCGTTATCATGTTAATAACTAAATGGTAAAAATCCACACTAAGAGACTTAAATTTGACATTTTACGTTCTTTCTAAACTCTATTATTAGACTTGATGAAACTGAAATCCTTTAATATTCAAAGCTACAGATCTATTATCAACTCGGGCTGGAGCAATCTTGCCTATGATAATATTACTGCGCTTATTGGTCAGAACGAGTCAGGCAAAACATCAGTTCTTGAAGCTCTTTATAGTTTTTATGAAGGAAAAATCTCTGATGATGTCCTGAGAAGTGATATGACATTTCCGGTTGTTAGCTGCCTGTTTGAACTTGAGGATAAAAAAGTTTTTGACCTGCTGGATCAGCGCTTGTTACCGGAAGAATTAAGGAAGATCCTTGAAGATAAAACAGAAATTTCCATTTCAAGGGAGTGGATAGCCGATAAAACAAGCAAGTTAAAAGCTGCTGATGCCGAAGTGCTTAAATACTTTGAGAATAAAAGGAAAGAGCAGAAAGAACTGGAGGAAAGGGTACAGAAAGAAGTTAATGAGATACTGAAGAGGTCAGACACTATATTTAAAGATACCGAAATAGCCGAAGGGGACAAGCAGGAGATTAAAAAACAGCTTAGCGATTGTTACCAGGATGTAGAAAATGCCAAAAAATCCATGCGAAGGGCAAGAAAACAAAATGAGAAACTGCTTGCCCAGAAAGAGCTGGATACGGCACAGGACAGATATACACAAAAGGAAGCGGAATATAACAAAAAGCTTAAGGTTTTTGAAGAATTGAAAATACAAACCCAGGATATTTCTGAAAAAACACGCATCTGCAAAGTGTGCAACGATACTACCGAAGCAGTTAATATTGCCAGGGAGGAGTTATATAATGCAAACAGTAAGATGAAAGATGCGGAACATATCTATGAAATATGCTCCAATGAAAAAGAAAAGAAGTCTGCTTACCAGAAATTGCGCGCAGCGCGATACGAGTTCTCCATAGCAATAAAAAAACATAAAAACCTTGAAGATGAAGCTGCACTTCAAAAAGCTGTAGCTGATAAGATATTTAACGGGGAGAAATATAAAGATGCTGAAGAACAGGCAAGAAGGGAGTATGAGAAACAAAGGAAATTTTACACTTTAGAGGATATAGGCAAAGAATTGTTTAAGCATATTCCTGTATTTGAGTTTTTTGAAGATTTTGCCAGCCTTCTGCCGAATAAGATTGACCTTGAGGATCTTTTAACAGAAAACAGCAGTTGTGAAGGCTATAAGGCGGCAAAAAATTTCCTGAGGATCGCAGGACTGGATGCCGACTTCTTCAGGGAAAAGAACCACAGGATACTGAAACAGAAAATTGAAAACCTTAACGGCGAAATCACTATCAATTTTCAGGATTACTGGAGGCAAAATGTTGGTAAAGACAATAAGATAAGGCTTAATTTTGAACTTGAACATTATGATTATACCGTACCTGAAAAAAGCGGCAAACCCTATCTTGAATTCTGGATTAAAGACAAGCAGGAAAGGCTTTATCCAAAGCAAAGGAGCAGGGGCGTAAGATGGTTCCTTTCGTTTTACCTCGAGCTGAAAGCTACAGCCAGGCAAAACAGGGTCAACAGGGTGCTGCTTATTGACGAGCCGGGACTGAGCCTGCATGCCAGGGCACAGGAAGATGTGCTGGCGGTTTTTGAAGACCTGAAAGAAAATATGCAGATCATTTATTCAACCCACTCTCCACACCTTGTAAACATTGATAAGCTTTACAGGATACTCGCAGTACAGCGTACTGATGAGAATATTGAAAATAGTGATACCATTGTTCTGGATACCAAATCCCTTCATTCCGCATCAACAGATACCTTGTCGCCAATATATTCATTAATGGGAACAAGGCTGAATGAACAGGAGTTTATCCAGAAAAATAATAATGTTATCATAGAAGATACTATTACATACTACTATATTAATACTTTCGCCAGACTGCTGGACTTTAAGGATGCTTTCTTTCTGCCTGCCACAGGCATATCCAATATACCTATACTGGCAAATATATTAATAGGATGGAAGCTCGATTTTATAATATTGACAACAGATAATGATGAGACAAAGAAAATCAGGGAAGAGCTGAAAAGAACATTTTTCGTCAGAAGTGAAGACTACACAAAAGACAGATTAATAACGCTGAAAGGATTTGGCATCATCGAAGATATGTTTTCAGCTATTGACTTTAAAAAATATATACTGCATAAGAGAATAGGTATTACAGAATCAATCTCAGAGTATATCGAGACTAATGATCTTTCACGTACTATTCTGGCTTCTGAATTTGTAGCACATATCCAGGATGAGAATGTTAAATTTTCTGATTTTGACAATGTAACACAGAAAAACTTCAAGACATTGTTCGATAAACTTCGAACTTTCCTGACATAAATCCTGTTATAAATAGAAAAAATAATCCTCAGCTGACTTTTTATTGAAGTATTGAATATTATTTGAATTTGTTGCTTTCTTCAATTAAAATATTAGTTAAAATACAGTATATCAACAACATAGATAATGTATAATTTTTAAATACAAATTAATTTTTATACAAAAAACGCTACCCTTTTACAGTGGAAACAAAAATATTTTGACAAACATGTTATTTTTTTTGACTAAATTGTATATATTTGTGACCAATCTACGTATAAGTATTCATAACTGATAAAATTATGGGTTTACCAATTCTGTTATTAATACCGATAGTCTCTATAGTAGTTTTAGGATACCTGGTAATTACAGCGCCTGAACAAAGAGGACTAAAGTAGAATATCGTACACTAAATCTTCACTAAAAGGAAACACTTGCTTTTTATTGTTTCTTTTTTTTTCTCCCCACATTTAATATGTTCATAAACAATATTTATCATCTGTTAAGAATTAATTAATTTTACAGATATTGATAAATTAAATAATTTCGTTTCTTAGCGAATAAAAATTTTTATCTTCCGATCTGAAGCGGTATGTTATGCATATAAGAATTTTAGCAGGTGTAGTAATATTTGGTGCATCTTTTTTGATTACAGGAACTGCGCAGAATTACCAGATAATAGACTATTACAGGGAATTGAATCTGAAGTTCAATACAAATGACGAGAAAAAATTCGAAAAAGCGATAGAACTTTTAAATGAAGCCGAAATAATATTCAGTGAGGCTAACCAGATGTATGAGGTATTGGATGAAGCTGAGAAGAAGCTTGCCCTGTCATCGGAATATAAAAAGGCATTTAAGAGGCTTGTCCAGGCGTCAGATGACTATAAGGAAGGCCACACTATGATATTCCTTGTATTCAAAGATAAGGCCCGTGAATTCTGGGAAGAGATGGAGCGGGAGAATCACTATGCTGCCGGCATGGAAAAGGCCAAATATTATGAAAGGCAGGCCTTAAAGCATTATAACAGGGCTCTGTTGAAAAGAGATATTGTTGCCGATGCTGATCAGTATGAATTTGGACTGCACCAGATGAAAGAGGCTTTTAATCTTGAGAAGCTGGCGATAAGAGACCAGGGCAGGGCTGTTCAGATATACCAGGATTTTCCTGTTGAATATAATTACGGTTGGGAGGATGATGTTTCCCTGGAGGAAGTGCTTGCCCTGAAGCGGAATCCTGCACTCAGGGAGCCTCCGCAGGATGTATTTGCTACTGTTGATAAGGAAGTGGAAATTGATTCAGCCCTGTTGAAAGAGATAATCTTTAAGGTGCAGATTGCTGCTCATACTGTACCTCTTACCGAAGAATACCTCAGAACAATATACAAGGGCGGCATGAAAATAGATTTAATTTACGAAGATGAGTGGTACAAATACTCAATAGGCAGATACATGACGCTGGAAGAAGCGACGGAGACTCTGGAAAACTGTAATGTTAAAAAAGCCTTTATTACAGCATATCAGTCAGGTAAAAAACTCACGATAGAGGAAGCGCTCAAAAGATTAGCGCTCCAGGAAAGTCTCAATACAGAGTAAGCCTGTATATAGGCAGCTCCAGAATCAGCTGTCCCTCACCTGCTACAACAGGCTTGAAAATAATCTCCCTTGATGGCCCGAGAGTATTTATTATTTGTTTTGTCTTAATTGAGATCTCACCTGACTCATTTGTATGCTCTACATAATACCCTCCATACTCGTAACCGAATGTATACTTTATTACTCTAAACCATCTCTCAGAACCAATAATATCATTGCTTATGAAAATATTAAGTCTTTTTGTGTCAAGCAGATGCCTTTTGCTTATTATATCCCTTTCTTTTACCTTGACGTCGTCAAATGTGAGCATTGGCTCAGGTATGTTCTTTACGGTAAAAAATTTATATCCGACAAGGACGCTGTCATAACCCTCTGTCCTGTATAATAATACACGTGCTTTCCCTGTCCTTACAGGTATCGATATAAAATCAAGGCTGTCACGGAAGACCTTCCCGTTGTTTGCTGTTATAAAATACTCACCGGCCTCATCAGGATTAGAGTAATTTATTTTTATGAGGTTGTCCATGCCAACATACAGGAATCCGCCCTTTGAATTTACTGCCTTAAGTGCCTTATCTTCAAGCTCATCTCCGTACCTCGACTGGCAAAGGATGATCTGGTTTATGCCAGATAACAAAACAATCAGCAATATTATACGGCAGATCTTTGACATTGCAAAGCCATAAAAATATTTCATAAGTTATAAAAACAAATTGACAGTATTCAATTTAATTTTTAACATTTTGCTTTTCCGGCATATTATTGTCTGTTGCAGCAAGCATACCACATGCCGCAGATATATCCTGTCCTCTTGATGCTCTTATCGTGGCGATAACTCCTCTCTTATTAAGCATATCCCTGAATTCATATATTGTACTTTCATCAGAGCATTTAAGCGGTATGTAGCCTGCGGGATGAAACCTTATAAGATTGATCCTGCAGCGAAAGCCCTTCAGCATCTCACTCAGCTTATCAGCATGTGCAGCTGTATCATTCAATTGTTTAAACATTATATACTCAAAAGATATCCGCCTTTGCCTTCCAAAATCATATTCTTTAAGTATGTCAATAATATTTTTCAGGGGATGTCTTTTCTCAGAGGGTACAAGATATTTTCTCTCTTCTTCAAAAGGAGAATGCAGACTGACAGCGATGTGGCAATTGCTCTTTTCTATGAGCTTCCGGATTTCAGGGATTATTCCTATGGTGGACACAGTAATCCGTCTCGGACTCATTGTAAATCCGTAACCTGAAGTTAATATCTCAAGGCTGTTTAATACTGCGTCCATGTTATCACACGGTTCTCCCATACCCATATATACAATGTTTGTAATGCTCCTGTATTCCGGCAGATTTGTTATCTGGCTTAATATTTCAGCCGTATCAACATTGCCATGAAACCCCATTTTCCCTGTCATGCAGAATATACAGCCTCTCTTGCAACCTGACTGGCATGAGATGCACAGGGTTTTCCTTTTTTCCTCAGGTATATATACCGCTTCAACATGATTGCCATTACTTACAGGAAACAGGTATTTCCTGGTACCGTCAACCGACGTCTGTTCTTTCACAGGGTGAATGAGATTAATTTTATATTGGCTGCGCAATGCTTCTCTTGCTGATTTTGAAAGGTTAGTCATCTCGTCAACAGATGAGATATTCTTCCTGTAAAGCCAGTTGGCGATTTGCATGGCAGTGTACTTAGGCAGTTCCAATGATTTTACTATTTCCTGTAACTCTGTATATGTTTTTCCAAAAAGGTTGTTATTCATGTGCTGGTGAAAATAAATATTCAACAAATTTAATATTTATAATCCCTTATGCACTGAAAACGTAATAAGGTTATTTACAAGCAGGAAAAAAAATTAAAAAAAAGATTGTTTCAAAAGGGCAGCCTTTTATTGTTTTTAGTATTCAAATGAGTGTCCTAAAAAATTTGTAAAATTTAAATGAATATTATATAATTAGTATAGTTATAGTCATACTTTTTCAGATACAGACCCATAATTTTAACGAGGGAACAAAACAGGAACAATTTTGTAAAGCAAGCCTGTGTTGTACTTAGCCATGTTTCTTTCAATTTCGTTAATTCCCTGGGTTTTGTGACATTTAGCACAAAAGATTTGTTCAATCTGGCCTTTTTTATGGCTTTTACGGAGATCTTTTAACTTTGGATGATTCCATAATTCTTTGATACTGTTATTATTTACATTTCCAATTGAGATTTCATCCATAAATACAGTATGATGACTACAAAGCGGAAAAGAACCATCCCATCGTATGGAAACTTCAAATTTAATAAAGGCACATTTTTTATACTTTTTACTCTTATTATCATAGGCTTTGTTAAACGTTAGTGTATTAAAACGAACTTTGTCCACATTCTTCTCCCAATAGGTCTTAAAATTTATTATGTCAGTATGTGTATCTTGAGGATAAATAACGTTGCGTATTAGAATATCTGTATGATTAATATGATTTGCTTTCTTGTAATTATACAGGCTCTTAATGTTGTTTTTTAAAACATTGTAATTTGCTCCGCGACGCCTTGCATTGAAGGTTTTTTCATCAAATCCGTCAAAGGAAATCCCAATAGATTCAAGCTGGAAATCGAGAATTTTTTCAGGACTAAAAATTTCCAACAACAATCCATTGGTACAGAGATGAGTTCGTACTTTTTTTTCTTTGGCGTAATAGAACATTTTTTCAATCTCCTTGTGGAGACTAGCTTCTCCTTCCCCCACAATCAGTAAAAAAGCATAAGGGTATTGGCTTATTTCATCTACAATCTTTTTGAATGTATCAAAGCTCATGTAGCCAACCTTCCGTTTCATTACATTTCTATGACAAATGGGGCAGCTTAGATTACAATCGTTTGTGAGTTTTTTAGAGCTATCTTAGAGCCTATCCAAATAATCCTGAACAACGAAACGTAATTATAGCACAGACAAAATGAAGCAGAGACAAGTAATTGTCAGGTTTCTTTTCCCAACGC
>CAZFHF010000070.1:0-11529 GCA_964518655.1 uncultured Bacteroidales bacterium
AAAGTGGCTGTTCAATTAATACTTTACTTTGACGGAATAAAAAAGAAATTCTGAGTTTTTTGGCCTGTATAATCTGCAAGTTCATTTCTTTCAAGAACTTTAACATCGTAGCCTGTATTCTCCAACAATTCTATGGTATTTTTCCTATTTGCCTGTTCCCATAACTCACAATATATTATGGGTTGATGTTCAGTTATCAGTGATCTCCCTCCTTTTAATACAAAATACTCATAATTTTCAACGTCTATTTTAATAGCATTAACTTTAGTATTAAAGTTTATCTCACTGATATTATCCAGTTTTCTAACCGGCACAACAAACCGGTCTCCGTTATTATTATCTTTTATTGACTCATGAACAACATGGCTCAATCCCTGCATTTTTACAGAATTTATAACAGGCATAACCATTTCAAGCTTTCCATTTTCTTCTCCAAGAGCACATTCAAATATTTCTACATTCTTTAATTTAAAGAACTTTATTATTCTCTTAAGTGTTTTTATATTGCGAGGAACAGGTTCAAAGGCATATATTGTGGAATTTTTTAATTTCCTGGCCAAATGAACAGTCATTATTCCGATATTTGCACCAATATCAAGTGTACATCCGTTGTCAGGTATTAAGTTCAGGAAATAAATAAAATCCTTTTCATTCTTATCCCATTTGAGTTTCTTTATAATAAAAAGTGAAAAAATAAAAAGGTAGTTATCAAACCCGAGCAATTTTTGAAGTGTCAGTTTTATCAGATTCTTTAACATTTTTATATTTTTATCGTCCAAAAATACATAATATTCCATTTAGTTAGTCCCGGCAAGGTTAAGTTCTTAAATATTATGTATATATTGACACCAATTGATTAATTGAGTTATGAATGTAAATGAGTTTCTGGAATTATTTGTCAAGGAATTGGAATTAAACGGTGAACTAAGTGACTATTACAGGTTACTTAAAGTCAAATCCTCCTTCTTATTCAGGAAGGCATACATAGAACAGAGGTTAAGGTATATTGATAAATTCATAAATAACAAGAACTATGTAATCTGGGATGCAGGATGCGGTTATGCAACAACAAGTATATTTTTAAGTATTAATGGTTATAATGTTGAAGGTACTACACTGGAATATTATTATGATAAAATACAGAAAAGGCTGGATTACTGGAGTAAATACGGAGATCTTGACACTTTCAGTATCAGGTATGAAAATCTGTTTGATAATAACTATAAGACCGGTACTTATGATGCAATAATTTTACAGGATACTTTGCATCATCTTGAGCCTATATCAGATGCGATGGATATTTTCCATGAAGTATTGAAAGATGACGGTAAAATTATTATCAGTGAGGAAAACGGCAATAATATAGTGTGCAATATAAAACATTTCAGGGAAAGGGGTTTTAACAGGATTACTGAAGTATATGATAAAAAGCTTGGCAAGAAAATCCAGTTTGGCAATGAAAATACAAGAAGTTTAAAAAACTGGGAAAAGATATTCAGCCAGGCTGATTTTAATATTGATAATAATCTCACCGAGTATGTCAGGCTATTTCCTCCCCGGGCATTCAACGACACAAATTATTACAGTCTGATTGAGAAGGAGCAGCGAATATGGAGAAGAAACAAGTTATTGCGTGAGTTCTTTTTCTTTGGAATAAATTTTGTGGCGATCAAGAATCTTTAAGCATATTGAGTTTATATTCTCATGCCCATAACGAGAATATCATCAATCTGATCGAAATTACCTTTCCAGCCTGTAATAGTATTCTCAAGTATTTCCTTTTGTTCATCCATAGGTTTATTATGAATTTCCAGCAGCAATTCCCTGAAGCGGCGGATACCAAATTTCTTCCTGTTTTCTCCGCCAAACTGATCCTGATAACCATCAGAAAAGATATATATCATGTCATTCTCCAACAGTTCTATTCTATGATTCTTAAATGGTTTATTATATCTTGAAGAAATGCCTATTGGCATTTTATCTGCTTTTACTTCCTGCATTTTCCCTTTCCTGATCATATATAAAGGATTATGTGCTCCTGAGTATTGAAGAACTTTTTTTTTCAAATCAACAATTATCAATGCTATATCCATACCGTCTTTTGCTTCATCTTCCCTGCCTGTCTGATGTAATGAAGCCATAACATTGGTTCTCAGCTGATCCAGTATTTCATGTGATTTTGCTTTGGCATTTTTATTTACTATTTCATTTAAGAATGCTATACCCAGCATGCTCATGAAAGCTCCCGGAACACCATGTCCTGTACAATCAGCAACTGCTATTATACTTTCATTTCCTCTCTGCGTTGTCCAGTAATAGTCTCCGCTAACAATATCCCTGGGTTTGTTTAAAATAAAATGCTGTGGTAAAACGCGGGTTATAAATTCATTCGGAGGAAGCACTGCCTTCTGAATTCTGCTGGCATAAGTAATACTATCGGTTATTTGCTGCTTTTGATAAGAAATAAGCCTGTTTTTCTCCATAAGCACAATATTTGCCTTTTTCTTCTGAAAATACTGCCTGCAGATTAATATTGAGAATACTATAAGTACTAATAAGCCAGCAAGACTAACAAATATGATCAGTTGCTGCCTCCTGGTTTTTTCTTTTTCATTTTCCAGCTCAAGGTTCTTAATCTCTATTTCCTTTTTCCTTCTGTTTGCTTCATATTCAGCCAGCAGCTTCTGTTTTTGTATCTGCCTTCTTAATGAAGATATCAATACCAGATCATCCTCCCTTCTTTCCTTTATTAATCCTTCAAAAATCTGGGATTTGTCATCTTCAATATTTTGTTTTAACTCGGCAAATAGTTTCTGGTATTCATATGCTTTCTTATAATCGTTTAACAATGAATACACTTCAGAAAAAGCCCTGTTATTTCTTGCCATAACTTCCAGGTAATTAATCTGGCCGGCCACTTCATTACTCTTTTTATAATAATCAATAGCCTGTGAATACTCCTTCAGCCCTTTATAAGCATTACCCAGGTTATGTAATGATGCTGCCTCACCCCTCTTATAATCTATTTCCTTTTTTATCTCTATGGATTGTTTATAGAAATCTATTGCTTTTCTAAGCTTATTCCCGTCATAGTTAATGTTTCCGATATTATTTAAAGCAATTGATGTCTGCTTACGATCTCCGATTTTCTTTGTTTCAGTTAATGACTGTTCATAATAATCTTCAGCTTCATTAATGTTCCCCATATTATAATATGCACTTCCAATATTATTTAAAGTAGCGGCGACATCCTCTTCTTTATTCATAACCTTATCAATATCAAGTGATTTCTTATAGTTTTCAACCGCTTTCCCCGGATCATTTTGTTCTACATAAACATTGGCCAGTTTATTATAAAGTGCTGCCTGTTCTTTCTTTTCTCCCAACTCTTCAACAATGTCAAGTGACTGCTCATAAAACCTGACAGCATTTTCATACCGGTATGTATTTTCATATACCTGCCCTATATTGTCCAGAATAACCGCTGACACTTTTTTATTTCCCATTTCTTCATTTATCCTGTATGATTCTTTATAATTATCTACTGCGGTTTCAAATTTTCCTGAATCATAAAATGCTACAGCAATATCATTTAATACGACGGATACACCTTCTTTGTCGCCGGCTTCTTTCTTTATTTCCAGTGATTTGGTATAATAGTCAATAGCTGTTCCCAGCCTGTTATTATTATGATAGATATTTCCTATATCGTTTAATACTTTACTCTCACCATCTTTATCACCTGATTGCTTCTTTTCTTTTAAGATCTCCATGTATCTGGATATTTGTTCTTTAGTGTCTACGACAAATTCAGCAGAATCAATATCGCCGGGTATTGTTTTACTTTCCTCAGCCAGTATTTCTTCCTTCTCTTTAGCTTCCAACATCAGCTTATCAATATCTTTTATTCTCCTGTCAGGATATTTCTCATCCGGTTTTATTTTTGAAGCTTTCAGCAATTCTTCCTTTGCTTTCTCATACTCTTCTTTTAAAATCATATCTTCAGCATTCTTCAACAGCTTATTATATTCTGAATCTTTTTTCTGTAATATTTCTTTTTGTTTGCGGGATGCTTCTTCACTTTCTTTTTCAATTATAAGTTCTTCTATTTCTTCAATTTTTCGTTTCGGGTATTTCTCATCAGGTTTCATTGAAAGTGCCTTAACATATAATCTTTCAGCATTGATTAAGTCGTTTTTAGCCAGCAGACCGTCAGCTTGTGCAACAATATTATTATATTCGTTTTCAACTTTAAGCTCTTTTTCGCTTTCAGCTTTTTCTGCTGCCAGTTCTTTTTCCTTCTGAGCTTTCTCTTCTGCCAGCTCTTTTTCCCTTTGTGCCTTTTCTGCTGCCTGCAATTTCTCCCTTTCAATCCTATCTGCTTCTTCTTGTTCGAAATTATCGACTGACTTGTCTATTTTCTCTATCATTTCTGCCGGATAACTATCATCAGGCTTAATGAAGCCGGCCTGTTTATAAAATTCTTTTGCATTTGCCAGGTTATCTGCTTCATATAAAGAATCAGCAACACTGACTATTTTCTTGTAAGATTCATCAATCTCAGAGAGTTTTATTTTCGGATATTGTTCATCAGGCAAAATATTAAGCGCTTCATTAAAAAAGATCATCGCATTTCCATAGTCTTTACTGTCAAGGTGTTCATTTGCAATTGTTATAGCCTTATCATAGGCGGTTTTTCTCTCAATGAATATCTGGTTATAAATAGAATCAATATCATTTATTTTTAATGTTGGATAATTTTCGTCAGGCTTATACAATAGTGCTTTTTCATAATAAGAAGCAGCCATCCTGAAGTTCTCATTACTATAATAATAATCTCCCTGTTCTATTGCCTTTTTATAGTCTTCCTCAGTTGATGCCATTGCTTTTATTGCCTTGTTGATTTTTTTTATCTGGGATTTTGGATAGGATTCCCTGGGGAAATATTTCAATGCCTGATTATATGCCATCCATGCATCTTCGTAATCTGACTTGTTCATAAAGTCATCACCAAGTTTTATTTGATTATTATACACATTTTGCTTTAATACTGATAACTGGTTATTCACCTTTTCCAGTTCTTCTTTAATAGGATTTTCAAATTCCATATCAGGGTAGAACAGCCAGCTATTCCTGTCAAATTCATATTTTCTGACAGGCTGGTTATATACAAGAATATTTAATCCTGGCACCATCTCTATCATTGTAATCTGCAGATCAAAAAAACCTTCCGTAACACCTCCTGCATTAATAATATCATCATCAATTCTTGTGGAAATTATTATTTTCTTGGTTATAAATCCATCCTTGGAAGCTTCAATAGTATATTCTTTTCCGTAATCCAATCTAAAATCAAACCTGCCGTTTCTCCTTGAGATGGTCTGTGATTCAATTTTTGAATTGTATATTACATTTATCACCGCTCCTTTTAATGCTTTACCCTCGTTAACAATTATGCCCTCAACCTGAAGAGTTGGTGAATCATTTATAAAAGAATCAATTAGGAAAAAAGCGAATAAAAGAATTAAAGAAATGGTGCGATTTTTATATTTCATCAGGATTTACATTATAAAGGTTATTTTACAGACTAATGTAAAAATGAAATTTACAATGTTTTAAATTAAATCTCAAATCGGAAATTGTTAATATTAAATTAAATATAATTTAAATATTTCTCAATTTCAAAATTACACTGTTTGTGAAATCCCGTTATCATATCCTTTAATGCCGGTAAAGCTTAATAAATAATAACCTTTTCAGAAAGAATATTACTGTCATAAGTGAATATTATAAAGTACATCCCGGGCAAAAGATCTCCCGTATTTATCTGCAGCTGTTGTTCACTAATTTTAATATTGTTTTCTATAAGATATACCTTACCATACATATCAGCCAGGTAAAAGCTCTCAACATAACCATTTTCTATTTTAATATTTAAAATATTATTTGCAGGATTATAAAATATTATAATCCCCGGCAACGGGGCTTCACGTTTTGCCACTGATGAATAGAAAAATCCACAATCCTTCATTTCTTCAGCTGTTTCATGCCTTATGCTATTAAGTTTATCGTATAACGAATCCCCCGGACAAAGAGTGCTGCATCCGTCTCTGTGGCCGGCAATGACTTTTAATTCCGGATTCAGAATGTGAGCATTAGTACCATATGGATTAAGTGTATCTTTAGCTGCTTTCCATGCAAGCAGGTTAACAAGTGCATTAATGGATTCTACCGGAGGAGCAATATTCATGTAGTGACCCAGGATACATATCCCCATAGTACCGGAATTAGCGCTGCAAAAATGTGCTCCCATAACATTATCCTGTTCATAAACTCCGGGGTCCCTGCCTTTGAAAATGCTTCCGTCCTGTGCAATCACATAATTATAGCCGATATCAGACCAACCGTTGCCCTCAGTATGATATAAATAAATATTTCTTATAACATTTGTATAATCAGTGAGATCATTTGAGGTTGCTGAGTGGTGAATAATAATGTTTCTGACCTCATGTACGATCCTTTCATAGTCAGGTTCAGGCAAGCCTTCCCTCCAGAACTCCTGTTCAATCATTTCGGGTTCTGAACAGCCGGCATCTTTTTTTTTTTCGTCCTGACTTTTTTAAGACTTTCTTTGAAGGGGAAGCATCAATGAGGAAAAACTCAATTTCTTTCTTAATAGCAGAAGGATAAAAGTAAAAATCTGACATTTTATTCTTAAAAACTATAAGATTGCTCGAAAGGTATGATGAAGTATCTGAAGCATGTTCATCGGCTTTTACATATATGGTATCATTATCCGCGATAATAAATGTCTTAAGGAAACTGTCAGAAGTGTCAATTCTAATTACCATACCTGTCATCTGAAATTCCGGGGATATTAATAATACACTATCAGAGGCGGATTTACCAGCATCATTACCCGGGATCCGGTACTTCATCCTCGTTGTATACTGCCCAAATACAGTAACGATCAGAGAATTTACAAGAATTAATACTATCAAATTAATTATCTTCATATTTTATTTTTAATCCTGACAGTAATGACTTTTGGCTGATATTATAGCGAATATAACGATTTATATTAATGGGATACTATCCTATCGATAGAAAGTTACTAAGATACTATCCTGGCATTATATAACATTGAGGATAGTATCCGAGTTTGAGAAATAATGGGATAGTATCCTTATTTTAAATATATTTGGTAAAGATTTGCTTAAAGAAAACCAGAAATTGATATGTTAAAAGGTATTTTTATATTCTTTATAATAATCAATTATTATCAAACAGCTCTCTCACAAGTTTTTTCATATAAGGAAAAAAAGGAATTAAAGTCTTACAGCGACTATGTAATGCAGGCTGAGTTTTCGCCATTCAGAAATTACTTTGCTCTGACAATAGGTGACAATACGATTGAAGTATTTGACAATAACTGGAATAAAATATTCACTCACCAGGGGAATCCTGATTCGCGTGCCGGCAGGTTTTCATTTTCTCCGAATGAAAGATTTCTTGCTTTCTCCAAATACAAGAATGATAATGATGTAGCGATAATTGACCTTGAGGAAAATAAGGTTATTCAGGTTCTAACTGGTCATGAATACCATATAAACGATATTACATACAGCAATAATGGCAAATTACTTGCTACTTCCAGTCAGGATAAGACAATAAGGGTATGGAAACTTAGTGACGGAGATTTTAAACTGCTTCAGGTTCTTACTGATCATCAAAATGTAGTAAATGGATTAAACTTCAGTTATAATGATGACTATTTAGCTTCCTGCGGTAATGACAGTAAGGTAATAATTAGAGAACTTAAAGGAGACAAATATGAGTTTTTGCAGGAATTTTCTGATTTTAAAGGATATGTAAGAGATGTGGCGTTTCATCCTTCAATGGATGAATTGATTGTTGTAAAAAGTAACGATGTGAGAATTCTTGAGAGATCCGGAAATAAGTTCACGCAAAAAATTGCCTATACGGATGTAATAGATGTGGATTCGAAGATAGAATACAGTCCGACTGGAAAATATGTTGTATTTGGATATGGATCAAGATTGAATATTTATGAGAATACAAAAGGCGGCCTTCAGAAAACCGAGACAATTTACAGGCACAGAGAACATGTCTTTGGTGGCACTTTCAGTCATGATGGTAAATTTCTTGTTTCCTACAGTTCAGATAAGAGTGCGGTTATCTGGGAAGTAACTGGTGTAAGTCCGTCTGGTAAATCACTTATTGTTGACTACCTTGGAGATGATTTATCATCCGTGCAGAAAGAGATTCTCACTCCGGCTATTGTTACTGAAATTCTTGAAAAATTAAATAAAACACTAACAAGGCCCCGGGACGAATTTGAAACCACAGCGGAATATGTTCAAAGGAGAAAAGAACTTTCAGGGTCTGTATTATTTGAACTGCAAAAAATAATTGAAGCAGACTATAAAATTAAATACGACAGTAAATCAGGAAAGGTTAATATACCTGTGCAGGGCATTATTGGCTACAATGCTGATCTGGAGATGTACAAGATAAGATTCCTTGAAACAACGGCAGGAGTAAAAATACCTGTATCAGATGCCAGGGAATTTAAAAAAAGCTGGGAAAAGTATAATATTAGTGCTGTAAAAAAAATCAGAAAAGATGGTTTATGTTATGAATATTCTGATTTTATGCTTATTACTCCTAATACAGCAAAAAGTTTCAAGTTAATACCGTCGGAAAATCCTTTTCATCTAAAAATTTATGGCAGCAGAAGCAAGACTGGTGAACTTACTGTAACAAAAGTTCAGCCTGCTGATGCAGTAGTAAAAAAACAAACATCAGAAGATGAACATCCTTTAGTATTAGCTCTTTTCTTCGCGAATAATGTTTATGATTCATTTTCTGACCTCATTAATCCGGTTTTTGATTTAAACACAATTGCAGAGGAGATGCGAAACAGTTATGCTGTTCAAACTGAAGTTGTTGAAAATTCAAGTCTGAACGAAATTTTAAATAAGCTCAGGGAATATGCAAAATATAACTATAGTGATAATGAAAGTCTGATAATATTTTTTGCAGGCCACGGCAATTATGATGATATTTTCAATGAAGGGTATGTTATCGCTGCTGATTCAAAGCTTGATGATGAGGCTAAAATAACCTGTCTTTCTCATTCGAATTTAAGGACTATTGTAAACAATATACCCTGCAATCATATTCTGCTGGTAATGGATGTTTGTTTTGGCGGTACATTTGATCCTTTAATTGCAGGCAGAAGCCGGGCGATTGATGATATTTATGCTGACATTTCCGATAAAGAATTTGTATCCCGTAAACAGAAGTACAAAACAAGGTTATACCTCACCTCAGGAGGAAAAGACTATGTACCTGATGGCAGGCCCGGGCATCACTCACCTTTTGCGCGAAAATTTATTGAAGCATTGAGGAATTATGGCGGGAAGGACGGTATTCTGACTATCAATGAGATCCTACAGTTTATTGAAAAGGTAGAGCCCCAGCCTTGTTTTGGGGAGTTCGGTGATAATGAGCCTGGCAGTGATTTCCTGTTAATTTCCCGATAGTCCGAACCTGATTATTTGACATCCCTAAAACATGCTAAAATTCTGAATTTAAGCCATATTTGATATTTTAAATAATTTTATGTATATTTACATGATTTATATGATTTTTTAATTATATTATTTTAATCATGTTAATCATTTAAATTATATTAATATGGTCAAAGTTAAGAAAAGTAAGTATTTTTTCGGAACAGCAAAGGTTGGTGAAAGAGGACAGATAGTAATACCCAAAGAAGCAAGAGATATGTTTAAAATTAAATCCGGGGATACAGTTCTTGTTATGGGTGATAAAGATAGCGGTCTGGCTGTCGCAAAAACCAGTATAATGAAGAAATTTGCCTCTAAAGTAATGGAATCCTTTAGTTATGACAGCCAGGATAATTTTTCATCCGCCAGAAACAAGTAGATTCCTGTAATATCTTTCTTTGCTGAAATTCAATTTTATTTTTATTAAATATTTGGTTTTTGAACGTATGTTCATTATATTTGTGAACTATTGTTCAAATTAATTATATGTCTCCCAGACGAAAAAGATTCAGAAGGATAGGATCTCCTCCTGTACTTAAAGGATACAAGCCCATTGGAGTACCTTTTATTGAAACTGATACTGTTTCTGTCTTATATGAAGAATATGAAGCAATAAGGTTAGTAGATTATGAAGGGTTATCTCATGAAGAAGCAGCCGGTCTGATGAATATCTCCAGGCCGACTTTCACAAGAATATATAATAGCTGCTTAAAAAAGATTGCCAGGGGTTTTACTGAAGGAAAATCAATAATAATTGAAGGCGGAGATGTGCAGTTTGACAGGCAATGGTTCCGTTGTAACGATTGCCAGATTGTATTTCATTATTCAGGCAAAAAAGTTCCTGGATGCCCTAACTGCCAGTCAAAAAATATTGAGAATATAAATAAGATTATGAAAGACTGGCGAGATAATAAATTCAATTCCAAAGTGGAAAATATAATTGAAGAACTTTGTATTTGTAATACATGTAATTATGAGGAGCCTCACAAACGTGGCTTTCCGTGTTTTACACAAACATGTCCCGATTGTAAGACCCCACTGGTAAGAAAAGACAGGTAAATTAATAATCATTATATATTAACCAAAAAATAATAAACTATGCCAAGAGGTGACAAAACAGGCCCTGAAGGACAAGGTCCGATGACGGGCAGGGGAATTGGATATTGTGCAGGATACCCAAATCCCGGATTCGTAAATAATTTTTTTGGAAGAGGAATAAGCGGACGCGGTAGAATATTAGGGCGAGGAATGGGAGCAGGTTTCAGAGGTGGAAGAGGTGCTTTTACTGGTTATTACCATCATGGAATTTCTTCGTATCCGGCTTTTTCAAAAAAAGATGAATTAAAAATTCTTGAAGTTCAGGCTGAAAATCTTAAAAAAGAACTTGAGGACATACAAAATCGTATTTCTGAACTAGGACCGGCTAAAAATAATCAGCAAAAAAATAACCGGTGATAAACTATATGTTTCTTAATTTTATTATTAACATAATTATATAATCATGCCAAACAGAGATGGTACAGGCCCTTCCGGACAAGGTCCGAGAACGGGCAAAGGTATGGGCAGGTGCGGAAAAGGAAAAGTTAAAGAAAAAGACAGTGGTAAAGACAGTGGTAAAGGAAGTGGTAAAGGCAGTGGTAAAGGCAGTGGTAATGGGAAAGGCCGTGGACAGGGAAAAGATCGTGGACAGGGAAAAGCTGGAGGAGAAGGCAAAGATAGAGGAGAAAAAGGAAATAAAGGATATAGGGGAAATACATTGTAATACAGGGAAGAAAGGATGGAATGACTGAAAGAAAGAAGAAGGAAAGAAGGATAAAATGTCAGTGCAGATGACAAAGCGGAGGCATGGAATAAGGAAAAGATAATCGAAAAATAAAAACTAAAATCTATGAAAATAATTGCAATACCTGTATCAGATAATTTATTAAGTCCG
>CAZFHF010000071.1:0-11381 GCA_964518655.1 uncultured Bacteroidales bacterium
TGATGGCGAAGTAATAGAAAGGGAAAGACATGAAGTGCTTTTTAAAACAGAATGTTTCGATGCGATTGCCGGCGATGTTGATGGTGACGGTGATATAGATATCTGCTCAAAACCATGGAGAGGAGCAGTTAACTATTACCTTAGAAATATGCTGATTGAAAAGAATGAATAATGTGATTGCGTATTATATTATAGAACTAAAACCTGAAAATATTTATTACTGTAAAATTAACATTAAGCTGTATTAGTTATTTGGCAATAAATTAATAATTTAAAAATTTGACATTTATAATATAAATATAAATTATAAAATAACTAAATTTGTAATTCTTAAAATCCAAAGAACTTTAGATAGAATCTGGCTATTTCTGATTTAAACTATGAATCGTTTTATGTAATAATAATTACAAATATTTTATTGAATGATGAGGAGAAATGAGTCTTTAGAGGAGATGGTCGCCAGACGTAACAAGCGACTAAAAAGCCTATTTTCAAGAAATGGAATTTCTGTTCGCCTTGTGGGGGACGAAAACAAACCAGCTGTTATCCAGGATGAGGCTGTTGTTTTATCATGTTATGTTAAAAACTTTAATCTGCATTTCACTAAGGAACCGTTCAGTGATGAGATTATAAAGACTATTAAGCTTAAACAGGAGCCTGATATTACAAAGTTTGAACTGCTTGAAATTATGCAGCTTTGTAAGCACAGGCCTGTTTATAAATTAAAACTTACAGGCACTGACCTGTTCCTTGTAGGTTATAATTATCTTAATTCCGAGGATGCCGTAGGCAGATATCCTGTTTTTGCCAAGCATAAACCTAAAGTGTATTTTGATTTTGAATATGCCCAGAGTGTTGCTGATAACCTGCGCAGTGACGACTATTCTATTAGTATAGAGTAACACTGTCACATACCTGTATGAAGATCTTATTGCTTAATCCAAACCGTTACCATTATCCACCTGTAATACCAGTTGGTTTGGAATACCTTTATGGGCATCTTGTAAAATCCGGACATGAGCCTTATGTTCTTGATCTTTGTTTTTCAGGCAATCCTGAACAGGATATAATAAACAAAGTTAGAGATGTTAAACCCGACATCATAGGCATTTCCATACGTCAGATTGATACTGTGCTTTTTCAGAATAATGAATTCTTTATTGATGAAATAAAAGAATATGTTAGCTTGTCCGGAAAAATGAAATTGAAAGTTGTGCTCGGGGGAAGCGGATTCTCAATAATGCCGGAAGAGATCATGAATTATACTATGGCAGACTTCGGCATATACGGACCGGGTGAGCTTGCATTAATTGAACTGCTGAATGATCTGGAAAATAAAAAAAATGAAGAAAAACTAATAAACGGATATGATTTTTTTCCTTCTGGTCACTTTAATTTTATTCGCAGCAAGTCATTTGATTATTCTGCATATATTGACAGACAAGGTATTGTTGGATTCCGTACACAGATAGGGTGTACTGGTAATTGTTTTTTTTGCACCGAAGGCGGAATAACTGTAATTTATCATAATCCGTCATTAGTAGGGAAGGAGATAGGCAAAATAAAGAATGAAGGATTCACCCACTTTCATTTGTGTGACAGTGAATTTAACCTGAACGTCGATCATTGCATAGATGTATGCAAAGCAATAATTAAATATGCAGGCCCCATAAGCTGGACACTTTATATG
Source organism: uncultured Bacteroidales bacterium (assembly GCA_964518655.1). Classification (GTDB taxonomy): domain Bacteria; phylum Bacteroidota; class Bacteroidia; order Bacteroidales; family UBA10428. The sequence goes on from CAZFHF010000071.1 coordinate 1,691, forward strand.
AAACCTGAGCCTTTTAGTGATGACCTGTTTAAATGGCTTAGAAAATCAGGTGCTACATTAATAACCTTAAGTATTGATACCAAAACCTCAGGTCATAAATCATTTCACCGCCTGAAGGAATTTTTCAAACTTGCAGACAATGAAAAAATAAAAATTGCTGTTGACCTGTCAGTAGGTTATCCATATGAAAAGCAGGAACAAACAGAGGTAATGATAGATTTTCTTGATAGTCAGCCTGTCGAGACTATCGGGATAAACTCTTATTACAGGGTGTATCCCCGGACTCCCCTTTACAGGAAAATCTCCAGGGATAAGACACTGAAGAAGTATTTAATAGCCGGTAAACCGGACATTGACTATTTACAGCCTGTATTTTTCAGTTACTTCTCAGTAAGCCAGCTGCAGGAATTTACACGAGGCAGGTCAAAATTCAGAATTGAAGGATTTGATAAAAACACCAATTATCAAAGAGTTAAATAACATTCTTATAATTAAGCAGGCAGTTCTCAGCTTCAACAGACCATAGTCCGTTATATTTACGGCAGATTCTATGTAACTCTCTGAATAACGGATCTTTCATTCCCTTTTCTTTAAATTCCTGTATTGCTGTAAGTTCCATATTAATATGCGTATAGATAAGTTTTTTTACTCCGGGAATGTCAGGCAGGTTTAATGTAGTATCGATAACAGCATCAATACCGCCAATATGACTGACCATACTTGCCGGGTTCATCCCCTCTGATATTAATCTTAGTGCTTCGCGAATATCATCCGGATTACCGCCTACTGATCCAATAATATGGGTTGTTGTATAATGAATGTTATAAAAGTTAACCTCAGATAAGAAATCCCTGGCCACAGGTCCTGCAAAGAAATTCAGGCAGCCGTCCTTTGCTAATAATTTATCAGCAGTGCTTATCAGCTCTTTCTCAGGAGCAAAAATAAATATATCATCATATCCTCGTTTCCCGGTATAAGACAGAAGCTTATCAACAGTATCGGTAAATCCGGCTGTATTTACATATTTAATATTTATTCCTCTCTTCTTTGCTTCATTAACGGTGAATATTCCGGATGCATTTTCAAGCCTTTCTTCATTAATATCTGTTACCAGTAAAAATCCCGGTTTCCTGTCGCAGTAAAATAAATAGTTAATAGCCGCCATGCCCATTGGCCCGCAGCCTCCAAGTATGGCAGTGTTTCCTCCTTCTGCAATACCCATCTCATGTGTATGTTGTGAATGATTATTGTGATAATTTGAACGGAAGGCCCCAATAACACATGAGAAAGGTTCAGCCAGCGAAGCAGGAAAAAATCCCCCGCCACTGTATTCCATAAGACAGTCCATTTCCATAACTATATTCGGAATGATTATATATGTAGCAGCTCCTCCTATGTACCTGAATGAATATCCCGGAGCGTCAAGTGACCCGTGATAATTTATTGCAGGCTGAATAGTATATTTCATTCCCGGAAGAAACTTATGCCGCCATTTTTCTCCTGTATAAATTATCTCTCCACTGAATTCATGGCCAATAATTGTGGGATTAACTGCAATATCATCTGGCACACGCTCATGCTCCGCTCCCTTAGTAACAGCCTTATATGTTGACATGCAGGTTGTATCTGCAATAACACTGGCAAGTATCTCATCCTTTTTAACCCGCGGCAGCTCGAATTCCTCTAACCTTAGATCATTTACTCCATATAAGCGGACAGCTTTTGTTTTCAATTTCCTTCAGTTATTTGTAAATTAAAAAGTCAGTATTTTTCGTCCTTCTTTAACAAAATCAGTTAATACTTTCCCAATATATGCAACTTCTATTCCCAATCCTTCCAGATTTTCTGATACATCATACTGGTCGGAACATCCTTTGCACGCTATAACGCTGGTCCCTGTTTCAATAATATTTCCGAGATAATCCTGCAACTCCTTATCTTCAGTAAGAAGCTTTGCTGAAGGGCCCCATACTACCAATGTAATATCATCCCACCATCCATATTTTCCGGCATTATAAGTATACATAAATACCATTTTGAGAGCTACATCCCTGTCGCCGCTTGTCCATACAACAACAAGTTTCTCATTTGCCGGAATTATTATTGAGTCAGTGGCTTGTTGTGTATTTTTATCCTGAGATTTGACATTACTGTTTATAACAAAAACAGAAATGATGATCATTGTAAGAAGTAAAAATTGATTTTTCATTTTTTGTAGTCTTTAAAATTATATAAATAATTATTGATGTGATTTCTAATACTATATTTTTTATGACATCTTATGCAAATATATTTCTACAATACAAAATAAAAATTTAATAGATCTTATAAATTTAAATTTAGTGCTTAGTAAGTTTAAGCATTAATACATCAAGGCTTTTTATCTCATAACTTGCATTCTCTTTTGTAGTTCCAGTATTTTTTTTTCTCCATAAATCACGAATTTCATAAACACCGTCAAGAAAGGTAAAATGCTCCCAGTTTATTCTGAAGGTTGATGTATTTTCATACTTATTAAAAATACATATTGCCCAGTCGTTATCCGAAAGTTCTTTTACCCATATTTCCTTATCCTGGTGATGCATAAATTTGTACCCCTGTTTGCCCAGAGGATCCTGGTCAATGCTGATTACTTCTTTATTTGTCAATATTTCCAGGATATCATCATCCATATTTCTTAGGTCGTTGCCTGCCATCAGAGGTGCGGCAAGCATGCACCACAGGCTGAAATGTGAACGTGATTCATCCAGAGATAATCCTGCTACCCCGACTTCCAGCATGTCAGGATCGTTCCAGTGATCAGGACCGGCAAAATCTTCAAGTCCGTCCTGGAAATCAAGTATAAATTTCCAGCCCATGGCATATACGTCATGACAATCGTAGCAATTTGTAATATCACCTGTAGTTCGCCACAGGTGGCCAATATCCTGCGCCCATGTCCACGGTTTGCTGTTACCCCACTCACATATACTGAAAACTACCGGTCGTCCTGCAGCGTAAAGAGCATCCCCCATAGTCTTATATGTCTCTTCGGCATTTGCTTTTCCTGTGGCGCACCAGTCGTATTTAAAGTAATCCACATCCCATGAAGCATAAGTCTTTGCATCCTGGTATTCATGTCCCCGCCCGCCCGGGAACCCGCTGCAGGTTTTTATGCCTGCACAATTATGTATGCCGAACTTCAATCCTTTTGAATGAATATAATCAGCCACTGCCTTCATGCCGCCCGGAAACTTTTCCGGATCCGGCACGATGTTGCCTTCACTGTCTCTTGACATTGCTTCCCATCCGTCATCTATAAGAACATACTTGTATCCGGCATCTTTCATCCCGCTTTCAACAATAATATCAACAATCTCTTTTATCAAATCTTCATTTATATTGATATTAAATGTATTCCAGCTGGCCCAACCCATGGGAGGCGTCATTGCCAGTCCGTTGAATTTCTGACCTGAGATAAAACATGGAGCTATTACCATAAGAAACAAGATAAATTTTCTTTTCATATTCTATTATTATTTATGTTTATTGCATAAATTATAATTGCCTGATAAAATGGCAAAATATTTGCTGATATTAAAAATAGCAAATACTCCTTTAAGAGCAAAATTCAGAATTTGCAGAAAAGTTAAAAGTATATACAATAATACTTTTTGATTAAGATTTTAATAATTTTGTTATAATAAAATTAAACAGCACTATTTATTATTGATTTTTTATTTAATTATTGATTTGACAATATATGGGTGGATTAATCAATAAGCGCCGGTTTGTTAAAACAGGGATCCTTGGCTTTGCGGGAATATGTTGTATCCGTGACTTCAGTCTCTTTGGCAATAAGCCTCAGGGAACATCGTTAAAAAGTACGTTATCGAAAGATCTCTGGAAATGGAGCAAAGAAGCATCTCATTATATTCAAACTGCCCGTGGAGTAAAATGTCTGATTTGCCCAAATGAATGTACACTTAAAGAAGGAGAACTAAGTACTTGTAATAACAGGGTAAATGAGGGAGGTAAGCTTTATACCATAGCCTATGGCAATCCATGTGCAGTGCATATTGATCCCATAGAGAAAAAACCGCTTTTTCACTTCCTGCCCCAAAGCAGTGCATTTTCTGTTGCTACAGCAGGATGTAACCTTGCATGCCTCAATTGTCAGAATTGGGCTATATCACAAACATCACCAAGAAAAACAAGCAATTACGACCTCATGCCCGGGGCCCTTGTTGAACAGGCCCTGAAAAATAAATGTGAGTCAATAGCATATACATACTCCGAACCAATTACATTTTATGAGTATACATATGATTCATCTAAGCGCGCACGCGAAAAAGGAATAAAAAATGTGCTTGTCACAGCAGGATATATTAATGAAAAACCTTTAAGGGAGTTGGCACGGTATATTGATGCAGCTAATGTGGATTTAAAATCATTTAGTGACAGTATATATCTGAAACTTAATGGCGGTACTTTACAGCCGGTATTGAACACTCTAAAAACTTTAAAAGAAACAGGAGTATGGCTTGAAATAACCAATTTAATTGTTCCAAGCTGGACCGATGATTTTGATATGATCAAGAAAATGTGCGACTGGCTTTATGATAACGATTTGTATGATTATCCTTTGCATTTCAGCCGGTTTCATCCTCAGTATAAATTGCTGCATCTTCCTGCAACACCTGTCGCAACGCTCGACAAAGCAAGGGAGATAGCATTGAATGCAGGGATAAAGTTTGTTTACATAGGCAACGTGCCGGGCACCAGGGCAGAAGATACAAACTGCCCAAAATGTAAAAAAACATTAATTGAAAGGAAAGGGTACAAAATATTGGCCAATAATATTGTTAATAACAAGTGCAAGTATTGCGGTGAGAATATTCCCGGAGTATGGAATGCCTGAAAACCGTGAGCCGGTTTTTGCTAAATCTTCAAAAGTGAATCATGTGATTGTGATTTCTTCGTGTTCTCAACCAGTGACATCATTTTATTCAAGTCCAATGTTCCTACAAAATTTATAACGACAAGCTCCTGTGTATTATTAACAAATATTATCAGGTCCTTTAAATTATCTCCATCAGGTATAGCCCTGATCATAACTGTTTCAGAAGCATTTACTACTGTTAGTATTTCAACATATTCCCCGCTTTTAAAAAGTGCATCCATGTCTTTTTTACACGATTTCACAATTCCTGAACCTGAAGGATCATCATAAACCAATAACCTGATTTTTCTTACATCCTTAAGTAATTCCTTTACTTCAGTTTCTTCCTTTGGAATTATAATCCTGACAAGTGATGCAGGTATGCTCATTGCAAAAAAGCCCTCTTCTTTTCTGTATTTTTTCATTACTTTTTTAGCCCTGTCCGGAGTATCATTTGCAGAAAGTCCCGAAAAAAATACTAATGATACGAGTAAAACTATTACCGGTAAAACGTTTCTTTTTTTCATTAGAATTAAGATTATGATTTGTCTTCCTAATGAAGACGATTAAGTATGAATTTTGTTACATGACAACAGATGGTTTTTTTATGCTGAACTTACTCTCCATGCCTTATATCCCGCAATCATCGCTTTAATGCCTTTTTCAATTTTATCATATTCCTGGTTTTTCAACCATTCTTTCCTGAATATACTGGCTCCAAAAGCTGCTCCGGAAGCGCCCATTTCAAAGAACTTACCGATATTATCAGGCGATACTCCACCAACAGCCATTAATTCAATATTTCCTAAAGGAGCTTTAATATCTTTGAAATACTTCGGCCCAAAAACTGTTGCCGGAAATACCTTTACCATTGCAGCACCCATATTCCAGGCCTTTAAAATTTCAGTCGGAGTTAACGCGCCAGGGAAAACAGGTACATTATTTAATATACAATATTCTATTACTTCCTCAATAATGGAGGGCATAACAATAAATTTTGCCCCGGCATCAAGCGCCTTATTTAAGTCATGCATATTTAAAACTGTTCCGGCACCTATAACCAGCCGTTTATCAGCCTTTCTAACCATTTTATTTATAAGTCTTCCTGCATCAGCTGTATTCATTGTAATCTCTACACTTTTTAATCCTGACATGAGAATTATTTCAACTACCGGATCAACCTGCGCTTCTTCAATGCCCCGTAGAATTCCTATTACAGGAAGTTCTTTAATTTTTTCTATTATCATAACGATATAAATAAATAATTGCCGGTTAAGGATACGAAACTATGAAAAATAAATAATTTTGCTACTTATATCAGCATATTTAATAATATACTTTATAAATTTTATTTTAATCGATTATCTGATGAAAAAAGAAACAAAATTTGAAACCAGGGCAGTAAGAACTCAGGCAGGTTCATCTGACAAAAAAGAACATAGTGTGCCGATATATGCAACGTCGAGCTTTGTGTTTGATAATTCTGAAGAAGCAAGGGCATTATTTGCAGAAGAGAAACAGGGGCATATTTATACAAGGTATACAAATCCGAGTAATGATGATTTTATTATGAAATTGTGTGCCCTTGAGGAAATTGATGAAGGTATAGCTGCAGCCTCAGGTATGGCTGCAATATTTTTAAGCATTGCAGGTCATTTAAGTGCCGGGGATCATTTACTGGCATGCCGCAGTCTTTTTGGTTCAACGCATCAGATTATAACCCAAGTGTTACCAAGGTTTGGTATCACACATACATATGTTGACATAAACAGCAATGATTGGGAAAAAAATATACAGCCTAATACAAGGATGATATTTGCAGAAACACCCTCAAATCCGGGATTAGATATTGTTGATCTTGAAATGCTCGGGAAATTCGCTGAAAAACATAATCTGCTTCTGAATGTTGACAATACATTTGCCACACCTTATATTCAACAACCTGTAAAATTTGGTGCAGATATTATTACACATTCAACAACAAAGTTTATTGATGGCCAGGGCAGGACAATAGGAGGAGCTGTTCTATGTAAGTCTGATTATATAAATGACATCCGGTTCCTTGCCAGGCAGTCAGGTCCGTGTATGTCACCTTTTAATGCATGGATATTATCAAAAAGTATTGAGACACTTGCAGTACGACTTGAGCGACATTGCCATAATGCCCTTGAGCTGGCAAAATATCTCGGGAAAAATAATGAAACAAAATGGGTTAAATATCCCTTCCTGCCTTCATATGAAAAATATAAGCTGGCAAAAAAACAAATGAGGCTTGGCGGAGGCCTGGTAACTTTTGAATTAAAAGGCGGAGTTAACAGAGCAAAGAAATTTATTGACTCATTGAAACTGCTCTCGATAAGTTCAAATCTTGGTGATACCAGAACAATCATTACTCACCCTGCCACAACCACACATTCAAAACTTACTGAGGATGAACGGCAGGCGGTAAATATCACGCAGGGTCTGATTAGAGTATCAGTAGGACTGGAGCATATCGATGACATTATTGCAGATGTTGAGCAGGCAATATTAAATTCCGGTAAATAATTGTCTGTTACTAGTATATCCGTAAAATATTAGATATATAAACTTGTTAATTACTCGTCTGAAAACATTTTATCCAATATGCATCCGATACTCAGAAACCTCTTATTTAAGTATTCCTATTTTAATTCCAGCAGCAGGCAAAACACCTGAGAAATCAATATTATCCCACTTTTTATATTTTGTGAATCCCATTTCATTATCATAAAGGCTCAGCCTCATTACCCCACCAGCATATATATCAAGCGATATAGACTTTATAAAACTGATTTGCATGCCAATAATTACACCTCCGGCAAAAATATTTAGTTTTTGAGTAATTTCTTCGTTAAAGTAATTATTTGTTTCTTCGTTAAATCTGGACTGAAATCCACTTATCCATAACCTGCGATACATTAGGCTTGAGGCCGCATATAAACCTATAGGTGCGTTGTATTTAGGATTTGTCCGGGCCAGTAAATAGTTTTTCCATTGTACTATAGAACCAAAGCCGTATATGCTATTACTTGTATAGGGATCATAAGTATTTGTAGCTGTATTAAAATAGCTCATTTCCTGTTTACTGAGGTATGCTCTTGAAATACCTTCATTAGTTGCATATGTCGCTAATCCGGAGAAATCTATGGAATTTCCTGAATTTATTGCAATCTCATACGATAGCTGGAAAGTACCTTCAAATATTCTTACCGGATTTAGTGATATGACTGATTTGACGGCAATGGGTTTAATTGAATCCTTGTTAACCGCTACAATATTATTAATTTCTACTATATTGGTATTCTTTTGCTGCATTAATAATACGGAATCAATAACAGAAAACCTGTAATTAATACTCTCAGGATCAAAATCAAGCATTACAAGCTTCGATTCAAGTTCGCGGAAGCCTATATCAAGATCATTAAGCCGGATATCCAGTTCTTCAGGTTTTACTTCCCAGGTTTTCATTTTAGAGTCAAGTAGTTCAAGTTTTGAATCAAGCAACTCCAGTTTCAGGTCTATAATTCGCATCTTATTATCAATGGAATCCTGGCAGTTAATATTGATTGAATTGGTAATAAATAATAAAATCAATATCAGATCAATTTTAAAACTTAATGTTTTCATCTTATAATGTTTTTTAGGTTAATAATAAAACATTCGCGTTATGTGCTGAGGATGTTTGTAATCAATTTGAGGTTGCGTTATATAATCATTATATTGCTGCATGTTAATATTTACCGGAATTATCAAATATTATAATGATTTGAAGATTTAGTATTTTTGAGATTATATTAATTTGTATATTTAGCAATCCTGTAAATAGACAGCCCCCGAGTTGGAAAATCAACCTGACCGGTAATAAAATACATTATTTATGAAAACAGAGAAAACCAGTACTAAAAAAACAGTAACTGCAGTTTTAATCCTAATTGCTGTAAATATGAATATTATTTTTACTCAGAATTCGCCAAACGGAATATTTGATAACAGCTCTGATATCGGTGAGATAAAATTATCCGGAAACACTGAATATAATAATAGCACTCAGGAGTATGCTCTGGAAGGTGCGGGTGAAAATATCTGGTTTGATAAAGACGGATTTCATTATCTGTGGAAAAAATTCAGCGGAGATTTTATAATACGCACCAGGGTGCGATTTGTTGGGGATGGGGTGCATGAACACAGGAAAGCAGGTATAATGATAAGAGACAGTCTGACTGCTGGCTCGTCCCATATAAGTGCAGTAGTGCATGGTGACGGACTTGCTTCACTCCAGTTCAGGAAAACTGCGGAAGGTAATACTGAAGAGATAAAATCAGAGTTAACATATCCTGATATAGTGCAAATTGAGAGAAGAGGCACAAAATATATTATGTCAGTTGCGGTAAACGGAGAGCGCTTTAAAACGATAGAAACCTCAGATATTAAACTCAATGATGTACTATATATCGGATTATTTATTTGTTCCCATAATCCTGAGGTGCTTGAAAAAGCTGTATTCAGCAATGTAAGGATTATCATTCCGGCAAAGGAAGATTTTATACCCTATACAGATTATATAGGCAGTAATATTGAAATACTCGATATTGAAAAAGGCCTGAGAAAAATAATACATACTTCACCTAAATCCTTACAGGCTCCAAACTGGAATATTGATGGGAACAATCTTATCTATAACAGTGAAGGTTTTATATATAGTTTTAACATTGAAAATAATGAAGTGAATGTAATTAATACAGGATTTGC